>NZ_JBFTPF010000013.1:0-143876 GCF_056398345.1 Paenibacillus sp. 01T442 | reverse complement strand
GCGCCTCCTTGATGGTATTGGGTTACGAACCCGTCGACAAATCCATCATACCGAGGCGCTCCTTTTTTGACAAAGGCCATTTCTTAGCCTTAACAGGAATGTTTAGTTTAATAGCACAAAGAGACCCTCAGCAATGGGCTGAGGGTCTCAGTTTATATTTTAAAAGGGGGGCGACTTTATTATAATGTTGAAAGATTAATGTCAGATGAAAATAAGATTTCAATCATGTAACAAATATTTAACTATCGTTCTCTCGTTAGCGTAAAGATTTGCCCATTGATTAATTACACATTATCTATCGTTCATTGTAATAATCAAATTAATATTATCGTTAAATTCTGAACGCAAGAATGATTTTACATCTTCGGTTCCAGTTAATTGAAGGAAGACCGGCTCATCCACGCTACTTGCTATCACTGTAAAAGTTAAAAACGGACAGCATTTCCTCTCTAGACTAATCTAATCATACAGAAGGCGAAGCGTTTCCGAGTCGCCGGGAAATTGATATTGGAAACCTGCTTCAATCTCCATTACAGCCGTCCTTCTTTTTTCTAATTCGCCCCAAGCATCTTTGTAATTCATCCGCTCTACTTTCGTAAAAACGGTGTGGCAGCAAGCAACAGGCACTTCATTTTTCATATGCTTAGCTCCTACCACTAGCACAAGAATTGCAGCTGCAACCTGGCTTAATGCAAGAAGTTCCATTTGCCTTTCGGCGCTGATATACAACAACTGCCATCGTAATAAGAACGAGAGCCAATATCACAATCACCACTGGATTTAAAAAGAAAGAAGATATGCCAAGAACTGCCGCCCCGCCAAGTAAAGGTAATGCACAACAAAGCGCGCATGCTCCAAGAATACCAAGCCCCGCTAACCATTCACTTTTTTTCATTTACGCCACCACCTCATTAATATTATAATTACATCATAATACTTAAAGCTAACTTTAAGTCAAGTGAGGTGCATACAAATGTCAGAACTTAGTATTGGTCAACTAGCAGCTAAAGCAGATGTGAATCCATCGACCCTTCGATATTATGAATCCATTGGACTGTTGCCAAATACAGACCGTAAGAATGGTCAGCGTCGCTATTCCGAAAGCCTTCTAGAGCGAATTACATTTATAAAAATAGCACAGCATACCGGGTTTACGATTCCAGAAATTTCGGTTTTACTTGAAGGATTTGAATCAATCCCTACATCGGATAGATGGGAAGAAATGGCGAGAGAAAAACGCGCTCAGCTTGAAGAAAAAAAGAAACAAATCAATTCGATGATTCAAATTTTAGACGATGGTTTAAACTGCAAATGCCTTACCTGGTCTGAATGCTTTAATAAAATAAAAACCACCGGCACTTGTTCATAGCGAAAGGAGTAAATGATTTTGTTGTTAACTATCTTAATTTTCATTATTGCAGGACTTGCCGAAATTGGCGGCGGTTACATGGTATGGCTGTGGCTGCGCGAATCAAAGCCCCTCTGGTATGCTATCATCGGAAGCCTCATCCTGGTCGCTTATGGTATCATTCCAACGTTGCAGAGTTTCCCAACATTTGGTCGCGTCTACGCAGCATACGGGGGCGTGTTTGTTGTTCTTGCTGTACTTTGGGGTATGTTCGTCGATAAAAAAACACCGATATGTACGATTGGATAGGGGCAGCCGTTTGCGTTATAGGCGTCTATAATGCTATGGGCTCCAAGAAGTTAGTTGAGATTCATAAATATTCAAAATCTTCTAGCTACTACCACGCTAATCTGCCAGTTAGCGTAACGATCGCTTCTCGATTAATGCTTTTTTCCTCAGTCCGAAAAACAAAAAGATCTACATATTGGTTATGCATAATATGTAAATCCCTATATTTAAATCAATTTTTCTCTATCAAGGTCTTGATAGTTTTCAATAAAGTATTAGACTGGGTGGGGCATTAAACTAACAAACCTTTCCTGTAGTGCCGTGTCGGATGACAAGAATGATATCCAATACCATTGCGAACAGATTCTTATCATAATCATATGGCAAAAATCTGTTCTGTTAGAATTTACGTTTATTGGTCATGCTAATTGCACTGAATAGGAGTCTGTACTGGCAAACGCCTACTGCATAGACGTCGTAATTGTGTGAAATAAAAGATAGGCTACGGCGAGGCACGATCATTATTTCGAAATAACAGACTGCGGACGGCAGGTCAATGCCCAGAATAAAAGGGCCAAAGCACTGACAGCGGCACCTAACAAACATACTCCGTTCCAGCCAGCGTAAGCGTAGATACTGGTCGAAGCAATTGAACCGGTGGCGCTTCMTACCGAATAGAAAATCATATAGCCGGCAGTGAGTCGACTGTTTGCCTCTGGGCGTACGTTATAGATCAAACTCTGGTTCGTGACGTGTACGGCTTGCACCGCCATATCAAGAAGGAGTATTCCAACGATCAATGCAAGCAGCGAGTGTTCGGTATAGCTGATTGGTAACCATGATACCAGCAACAAAGTCAGCGCGACTCCGGTAGTCCTTTGTCCTAAACCTCGATCGGCGAGCCGCCCTGCCCGAGATGCTGCTAACGCTCCGGCAGCTCCAGCGAGACCAAACGCTCCAATAGCGGTATGCGAAAGCGACAGCGACGGGCTGCTTAGAGGTAACACCAGCGAAGTCCACAATGTGCTGAACGCGGTAAAAATCAGCAAAGCCAGTACGGCGCGAACGCGTAATATTCGTTCTTGCAAGAACAAAGCGAGTACCGAACGAAGCAACTGCGGGTAAGTTAGTGACGCCCTTTCGCGTTCATCATGCGGCAGCACACGGAACATCACGCCGGCCATGACGAGCATCAACGCCGCTGAGACGAGATAAACCGAACGCCAACCGGCGAGATCGGTCAATACACCAGCGAAGGTTCGGGCAAGCAGAATGCCGATCACTACTCCGCTTATCACCAAGCCGACTATTCGTCCGCGCTCGACAGGAGCAGCCAAAGTCGCCGCAAACGCCACGAGAACCTGCGTTACTACAGCGAGCAGTCCAACCGCAGCCAAACCTGTGAGCAGCACCGTGCTGTTTGGCGCGATGCCAACCGCAATAAGAGCCAACACGGATAATAGCATTAGACTAGGGATCAGCCGACGTCGATTCAGCAGATCGCCGAGAGGTACCAACAGCAGCAATCCCAGTGCATAACAAATCTGAGTAATGGTAATGACAATGCCCACGGATGAATGGGCAATACTGAACTCGCTCGCCAGGGCGTCCAGCAGCGGTTGCGCGTAGTAGATATTGGCGACAGCCAGCCCGCAGGCGGTTGCAAATAACAGTGCCACATAACGAGAGATCTTAGGGACAGGAACTGAATCGGATACTGTGTATGCTTCTTGTGCTGTGTCCTCTACTATAAAGCAATCATTTCCGGCAATAACTGCCGCTTTTTCTTCTAGCGTCTCCATAGTTCACACATCCATTCTTATTTCAATTAATATCATACCGATCAATATATTATACCTGTCAGTATGTTATGATGCAGTGTAAATAATACGCGCCACAAATACATACTGTCAAGAGATGGTTGTCAAAAATTATTGTGTTAAGGGGCTTTGATTTGACAGCATATCCTTCAAAGCTTAAAATCATAACATACTGAACGATATGGAAAGGGGATCTTTCATGGTTCGGCAACGGGAATTTGATGTGGACATTGCATTAGATGCAGCTATGCAAATATTTTGGGAGAAGGGATTCGAAGCTACCTCTTTAAGTGATTTAACATCCAGAATGGGCATTCAGCGGCCAAGCATATACTCCGCCTTTGGTGACAAAAAAGAATTATTTGAAGCCGCACTGCGGAAATATACAAACTATCACTCTTCCAATATCCGTGCTAAACTTCAGAATCGTTCATCTGTAAAAGAAGGATTTCGCACTTTATTTGAGGGTATTGTGGAAGAAGGATATTCTGAAAGTTGCAATCGGGGATGCTTTTGCATTAATACGATGGTGGAACTTGCTCCTCATGATGAGAAATTTGAAATTCTTACAAGGGAACATCAGATGTATCTTTCGGCCATATTTCAAGAAGCGATTGAACGAGGTGTACGGTCAGGTGAGCTTGAAACCGACATGAACGTTAAAGCATTAGCGCAGACACTTGTTGTATCGTTAATCGGACTTACCGTAATGATGAAATCTCGGCCAGAACGATCATTTATTGATAATTCTGTAGAGATTATACTTACATTGCTTAAGTAGATGTTCGGTAGTTCTATAGTCGTGACGCCTAGAAGTGCTAACGGGAAACAAGAGTACAATAAACAACACCCGGTCCAACACTTTACTTTGGTGTTTTGACTGGGTGTTTGTTTATTAGAATCGTATAGTTTAAAACTGATTTGTGCTATCGTTTCTAGATAGAGTTTAACGAACAGTCCGTTTTTTCACAGTTTGTTACGTTGCCATCTCATGTTGCATGACTTTATTGCATTCTATAAAGTCTAAACGCTCCACTTGATACAAATCATAGATCTCTTGCGCATGATTTATTGATTTATATATTTGATTGTTGATATCATTTGCTAATTTGGCATACGGTAGTTTTTCTACCGCCTTCTTCGATCGAATATTTTGTTTTCGGACTTTCAAAAATACCGTTTCAATATTGTGTTCAAGAAAAAGTTCAGTAAAAAAGGATTCCTTCGCTTGCTGGTTATAACCTTTTCCAAAATAAGGAGTTCCAATCCATGTGGCTAAGAAGCCTGTTTTATTTACAATATCATATAAATCAATGGTACCAATGGGATGTCCAATCTCGTTAAGAATTGTTCTAGAAATACATGTCTCTTGCTCTTCTTCAACGATCAACTGTTTGGTTAGGAATAAATATTGTTCATAGAATTGGCATTTAGATCGAACGTAAGGAAAAACTGCAGGATCCGTCATTAAGTTATACAGTAAATGGCATTCGTGCAAGTCACGTTTTTTTAACATTACATCTACCGCCTAGTCCTTTTATTTCGCTATATCAAACAATATAAGTATATAAAAGGACTTCGAGGATTTAATTAATTCTATATGGATGTTGTGTAAAAATAATCATTGTCGCTCTCTTTATCTCACCATAAACCCTGTTCTACAAAGTTTCCCATATCAGAACTACGGTATATGAGACCGATAACGATAGCTTGTCTTAAATTGATAAATAAAGGAATGGTATCTAGTGAACTACGGCTTAATGAATTTTCCTGCGTCTGTAATGATAAATGGAATTGGACCAGATGTGTCTATCAAGGCTATGGACTTCATTTCATAGATTTTTTGAAGAGTATGGGCACGCTTCGTCTTCTCGTCATCTGCCTCTGTGTGGAGATACCCCTCCACAAGCCTGTACCCGAATACGAGAAGGATAATCTCGTAGACACAATGATCGGCGATTCGGGATACATCCGCATACTCCAAAAAACCTTTGTAATACGCAGGGATACATCGCTGGTAGTGTTCGACCATGTGATCGATATCCGGTTCATCCGCGATCAGGCTTGCGAGATCCTCGCCTAGGTAACCCCATCCGCTGGTATCCCAATCGATAAGCGCGAAATCCCCGTCAGCATAGATAAGATTGGTTACCCAGAAGTCCCGGTGACATAGCACGAGGGGCAATTTTTCGATACGAGCGAATATCTCGTCTGCTTGGTCATCGATATCGATGAGCATTTGGCACACGTGCAGAGGCAATTCGCAGTCCTCCGAGCGTATATAATCGTAGACGACCGGCCATGACCGGTAATGCAGGTACGTATTCTTCATGAGATCCGCATGGCTCAGGTTGGTCAGACTTTGCAGCACGGCGGGCTGCTCCGCATACAGCTTGCCTTGAAAGCGCCCTAACTCCAGCGCAGCCTTTACATACATGTCACCGGTCAAGTCTAAACCGGTTACGCCATCGATATATTCCAGCCACAGCTGGTATTCATTTTCTTCGGCATTGAGCTCAGCGTGATAACATATCGGCCAGCGGAGGGCTTGCGAGAACGTCACTCCCAAGTCAGACGAATAGAGATCATATTCCCGACGCCATGAGCCCGGATCGCCATAACGCTCCCATTTATTCTGGATTTTCAATACTATACGGTAAGGCAATTTGTCGCCATCCACGCTTTCGGCGATCCCCGATACTAGGTACACATTTCCCACAGTTCCGCCCTGTAACGGCATAGTTTGGCAGTCGGTGGAGATGATATTCGTCTTGAACCGTTGGTTTAAAGCATAAATGAGCTTTTCAAGTTCAATATTCATTTATTCCTCCATTTTCATCTTTGTCGATGAGGTAGCGCGTATTATCCTGGATATACTCGTTATCTTATTGCGGGGCATAGATACCCATGTATTGAGAAACGACAGCCGTTATACCACCATCTTAGAAGAGTATATCAAATGCAATCCCTTATTTTGGGAAGAGTTTAGTTATAACTATTCTGCCCGGGAGCTGAGAAGGCTGCCGTTCATTGCTGTCGGCAGCCTTCTCTTGACGTTTATTGAGCTATAGTTTCGCGTTAGTGGAACACCTTGTACGGCACGGCTATTTCTCCAACTCATAGCGGGCCGCGATAATGCCCGACTTGAGCGTTCGGCTGGACAGCAGCTTGAGCCTGATTTTCTCAGCGTCGCCGTGGAATGCCGATTTTCCGCCGCCCAAGATGACCGGACAAATCGTCAGCTGGAATTCGTCGATCAGGCCGAGCTCAAGCAACGTCTTCGCCGCCCCCGGGCTGCCGAAGATAACGAGATTTTTGCCAGACTGCTCCTTGAGCACCTTAATTTCCTCTGCGATATTGTCCTTGATCAGTTTCGTATTGTTCCATTCCACAATGTCCATCGAGCCGGAAATGACGATCTTCTCAACATCCTGTAGCCATTTGGCATGCTCCATACTGTGCTTCGACGCATTCGGATTGTCCAGCACCGTGGGCCAGTAGCTCTCCATCATCCGATACGTCGTGCGTCCGTATACGGGAGAGCCGACTTCGGCTACGACCTCCTCGGCATATTTCTCTAATTCCTCGTTGTACGGAATCCAATCTAGTCCTCCGTTCGAATCCGACGCATACCCGTCCAGCGACACATGCATGAACAATACGAGTTTTCTCATGTTTGCTTCTCCTCCGATTTCGAATTTAGTTGTTCGATTTTTGGCAGTAGGCCTGTGTTTCTTCCTGCTCTTACGTTCACTTTAAATCATTACGTTACGTAAGGATCAAGTGGAAATCTGAATTTTCTTCGAAGACAACAAGGTTGCGCGAATCCTCCCGTTAGTTTAGCAAGTTACAGGCCAATCTACTGCTTGTTGGCAATCGGACAACTTTCTTGTCACAAATCGGGAATTGGATCAAGTTCAGCTGTTTTGCATGTATCCTCTGTCATTCGTCATGCCTTAACCAGGACGATGCGTCGCCATGGAGCTCGATTGACCAAAGGTGATGACGCCGTTGTCACTCGATATGACCTCCGCATTCTCTTCAACAGTCACGCGCTGCGGCATAACAGCCGGTCGTACCTCTGCGCGAAGATAATGCTGGCCACGCAGCGCGACAGAAAGCTCCGCCGGACTTAGCTCCAGACATGCCGTCGCCCTGGACATCGAAGCGAATAACGTATGCCCGCTATGACGGAGCACACTTCCGTAGCTGATGAAGCAGCGTTCGACTTTATTGTAGCGCTTATAAAACTGAAATCTCCTGGATTAAGTCAATAGCCTAAATATTAAATAAAAAGAGGCTCCTCGCAATCAGTGGGATTGGTCCCAAAGACTTTCGGATTACGCCGTATATTCGCCCAAGCGCAATTTTAATATTTGCATACTTTAATTCTACTCGTCATTGTGGTGGAGATCGGTTGTTGAAACKGGAGTGAAAGTTATGAAATGGCGCGATTCCTTAGGTGGTTATATGGCCTACATTAGTCTGGGTTCTACATGTCAAACAGCATATCAGCTTAAAAGACTGGGTTTACGAAAATATACGGGTCCCTTAGATTGGTTTGTTTCCGATTCGATCGGGGGAGTAGTTCGTTTGATAGATCATCGTTTCAACGGATTTATGGAACTTAGCCAGCTTGAACTCATTGGCACTACCAATGAATGCTTTGTTGTAAGAGATAACACAAATGACGTTATATCTTTCCATGACTTTCCTATTTATCTCACTGCAGAGCGATGGTGGCAAGCTTATCCAGCTTTTAAAGAAAAGCTCAATCGGCGCGTAGATCGGTTTTTGAAAACTATTCAAGGTCAACCAATTCTTTTTATTAGAACCAATTCTAGTAGAAAAGAAGCGCAGGAGCTACACGCAGCATTAAAAAGGCTGGTGCATGGAAAGTTCCACCTTCTGATCGTGAATAACCACCAGGAAGATAGCAAAGTCGTGATTTACGAGGATTGGGGGCTGAGTGGAATAAGCTCGGTGCTTCTACCGAAAGGAGAAGACTGGAGAGGATTTAACCAAGCTTGGGATAAATCTATGAACGGCTTCAAATTGAAAGCTTCGTCCCATCGTCGAGTTTAACCCTGCAACGTGCCCTTTTTGGAGTGTAAGCTCTCCTCCGTCTAATACCCCAGCTTTCTATATTTTTCTCGTTGTTTAAATGAGGGTGACAAGATCCAACACGAATATAGAAAAAACTAAAACGGTCTTATCGCGAAGCAGATGCGAATACAGACCGTTTTTTTCGTTGTTTTGATGAGGGTGACGAGTTAGTTGGTTGCTAGCTGGCAATATCAATATTTGGTCAAGTGGATGGTTCTCCACTAGGTTTATCCCCCATTTCGTACCCATATTCATAAAAAAAACCGCGCCTGCGCGCGGATCTTTATACAAATAAGTTCATATCCTCTTACAAAAAGACAGACAAGAACTTATATCATATTTGAAACCCAAACGAATCCGCATCTCCGAGATATCCAGGATAAACTAGCTGTGCAAACCTCCCTCAAGCCGGGGACGTGGAAGGCATCGACCGATCGGGATTTGGACGAGGCTGATTCGCCCATGCATGGACATCCGGTAGAGCTCGTCGCACGATCTGGCCTGAAAGCCAAGCAGCGGACGCCCTCCCATGCCGAGAGCGGACGCTGCCAGCAGCAGGCGCTGCAGGAGCATGCCGGCTTCCATCTGCTGGATACGGTAGCCTCTATACCCCAATTGGGGAATCAGGTGATCGTCGTCACCGGCGATGTGCAGACAGATCGGTACTTGAAACAAATTGACGTTGTGCAGGGTCATCCCCTGCTGCAKCCAGAGCCGATGATCACCTGCAAGCTCGCGCCGGAGCGCGTGGGCGGCTGCGTCATAGCGATAAGCACCGTCCGGTACGCCTTCGACGTTATAGAAACACCCGTATAACGCGACACGAATCGGAGGAGCCTCCACCACGCCGTCCAAATCGTTGCGATACGCAAAGGAAGCAGAAGCTTCCTGCAGCAGGGAGGCTAACTGCTGCACCGTTACACGGCTCAAGATGAATTCGCTTTCGGGCGAATACCGTGCTCGGCTGGTCGCCGCCAGATCGTAGCTCAGCCGCTTCACCACTGGTAAATAGACAGTCTGAAGTTCGTTTTCCGCTTTATTGCGGGGCTCAAAACGGCGAAACGGCGATAGCGTATTGAGCGCCGCTGCTTCATTCATCTGAGTCATCTGCGGAATCTCCTTAACGGATCTCGAACGCATGTAATAATCATGCTGAACAGCCTGAAGCTCGCGGCACAGCTCATCCGCTGCGACTTKAGGCGTACCTTCCGCATCGTCTATCAAAACGATGTCGCTCTGCACTGAAAGAGGTATGACCGCATAAACGTTCTCCTCTGAGCTGGATAGCCCGAGCAGATGGCCCACGGCTCGATCCAGAAACCGGAAATGCACTCTTGATGCATAACCGAACCGTTTCGCAGTTTCCTGCAGCTGCCCTAGCAGCACGCCTGAATCGAGCCCATGCAGACGATAGGCAAAGGTGTTGTATTTGAAAGCATTTTTCCAACCCATCGTCGATACAAAGACAACGCCGAAGCATGAGGATAGATCACAGCGGTTGCCGAGGGCCCGGGCCAAGTACGAATCGTAATTGCCTTCGCGCAGCAGCACCAGGCGATGATGTGCTGCATCGTAATGGTAAAGTCTGGGAACGCCGGCTTCTGTGCGAAGATATACGTATAATTCGTTCGGGTACCGCCCTCCGCCGGAAGGAACGAATCTGCGGTACGTCTCCATCGGAACCGCAAGAGAATAGCTTACTTGCGTCAACCCGTAGACATACCAAAGAAAATGGCCGATGTCTTTCAGGCTCGGATCAACAGCCGTTGTCCGAGCTTCCAGCGTCAGTGGGATATCCGAGGACAGCGTATGAGTAGGCAGGCCGCGATATAGTTTATAGGCAAGCGGCGCATCGTCCCAGTCGACCTCCCAGCCGGGTAGCCCGCCCTCGTTGCCGTCGGCATGAAGCTGGCGAATAAACGCTTCCAGACTCATTCTACTTCCCCCAATCGCTCTATAGTGATACCGCGATTTGGCATTAGCCGATATCGACCCTGCTCATTTATGGGAACGGATGCGGATGAGCATTGAGCTCCTCCGGACGCAAAGGGCGCTCCGTGTACCCTAACTCGGCCGGCACTCGCAGCGCCCTTTCCAGTCCCGCCAACCGTGTAAAATGGTAACCGAACGTCATCGGAAGCATGCCGGGCATCAGCACTTTCACGCAGTGCAGCCCGTTACGCCTCAGTTCCGGTGTCGACTGGTCAACCACAATCACGTCCATATGCAGCTGGAGGAACTTATCGATCATCGCCTTCAGATCTTCGGTCAAATCCCCGTGCTTCGGAGTGACCCCAAATTCTTGAGCGAATGCTCGCATCGGCCGGTTTTCCTCCAGCAAAAAGCGCAACCGCGGCTCCGCCTCCGGCAGGCTGTACAGCAAGGAATGGTCCTCCATGCCTTGAACCAGGGAAGGATTGTGGAACATCCGCACATAATCCTCTCGGTTCGCCTCGAATTTATGGTCTAGTGTTAGCATCATCCCCGACAACTCGTGAACCGCCCCTTTCGCTGCCCGTACCGGATCCGGGTGTGCTCCAGCTGCACAAATAAGATTCACTCCATTAGGCTTTCTATTTTTCGCCACCGCCCAAATGCTAGGAATGCCATTTTCCATCGTCGCGTTAAACAAGAGCACGTCAAAACCGGCAACGGCCCGCAGCCGATCAACCATGAGCTTCAGGTCGCGGTCTCCGGATGATTGTGGGTCTATACGGGGAAGCGGCAGCTGTGCGTACCATGTCAGCAAGAACGAATCGCGCTCCACGACCTCCAGCATCCCGTACATGATCGCTTCCTCCAAGCTTCCGCCCAGGGCGCAGCCGTTGGAAGTCTCGTATACGAAGCCTTGCCGACAGGGAGAGCTGTAATACGCTAGCCACTGCGGCACCAAGATCGGGCGTCCTTGCGCAAACGAGTACCCCCAAGCCCAATCGGTCTCGGCATCAGGATCGAACGGTTTAAAAGGAAATCCAGGCAGCTCATATTGCTCTTTCCCATACAGCCCGACCGTCACGGGATCGAGCGCTTCACCCGCCAGTTGACGGTAGCTGCCACGAACAACCGGCCGCTTGCCGCGCGGCGCCATACCACAATAACGCTCCAAGCCCTCCAGAATAGCCGACAGCTCGCTATCCGCGTAGCAGTTCGTCCGGCCCGCCGTCACTTCGTCCTGCTCTAACATCGGAAGATTCACGGTCGCATCGGCCAAGGGCGAAATCAGATCCAGCATTTTTCCGTTCAGAAATCCGATCTTGTAATCGAGATAGTCACGTGCCAGAAAAGCTTTCAGCTCTTGGAGCGATCGGCTGCGGTAGATGTTTTCTCCGACTTTCGGAGACGGCTTGAGCGATATCCGGGCAGCATCCTGCGAATCTTCGGGGAGACTTCCGCAAATGGGACACAACGGGTCCGGTAAGAAGAAATGGCTGGAGCAATTCAACGTCTTTAGGTTGACCAAAACCACATGTTCTTCCGTGCGGGAGCGGATGCGCCGCAGCACGTTCCGCGATTCCGCCGCAATCAGATACGCCATCTGCAACAGTCCCGTGCGCGATGCCCATGTGTCAGACGGGATTCCCCCGATCTCCGTCAAACACTGCTGCAGCCCCCACATTTCCCTGCTGTCGCGCCCCGCTATAAGCTGCCGGGTATCGGCGCACCTGGAGCATCCAGACTGGCCTGGCCTGACGAGCGGACCGACAACGCCCTCACCGAAGGYGACGAATCCGCGAAGCCACGGGATGCCAGCAACCTGCAGCTCCGCTTCCACCTCACGGAGAACGGCTGGATGCCAGGCATCGTTCAGCACCAGGGCGAATTCCGCATCTTCCGGCAACCCCTCCTTGATATCGGTCACTCGAACGATTCGGCACTCGGTGATCAGCTCCACACACACCAGCTCCGCCAGCACTCCTTCTCCGACAACGGCTACGACCGCGCTCATCCGGCTTCCCCCTCTCCCAGCAGCACGCCGAAGACAGCAGCAGGACCATCACGCAAAAACGGCTCCACCGCCAAGTCGATGATGAAAACTTCCCGGCCGCTTATTTTCAGCTTCCGCATCGCATCCTTTACCCGATCCAGTTTCGACTCCGACTCCTCTGCGGGGACGGACAGCTCCAGCGGGGCGTCTGAACCAAGCTGGATGGTCCTCACTTCCACGGCATGCGGCACGCGGCATGCCGACCCGTTTTGCGCCTTCATCAGCGACGCCTGCAGCGCCCTACGGAGCGCCGTTGTCACGGTCAAGCCGGTGGCTGCGAACCATCCATCCTCCGTGCCTGCCCATACGACGGGAAACCCGCACACTTCCTCTCCAAGCCCAATCGTCGGTGTGCCCCGCATCGTGGTCAGCCCCTGTAAATAAAATAAACACGTCTCATCTTCAATCTGACCGAGCCTAACCCGAACGATAGACGGCTTCCGGTCTGTCAGCCGCGCCTCCAAATGCTTCGTCAAACAAGCTTGCAGTCCGCGAGCCGCGCTTTCTGCGGCCGTCTCCCCGCTACCGACTCCGATAAACTGCTCGGTGTTAACAAGAACCCCCCCAAGCCGCGTCACATACGCCTCAAGCCCGGCTAGCCCCGCTTCACGCCGCGCCTCCAAGTGCGTCAATCCCGAACAAATGATGTCAGGCAGCAGACCAACTGGTCCTTCCGAAAGCGGATCGGCTGCCTGAACGCGGCACTGTGACAAGGGTAGCTGGCCAAGGTCCCCTTCCTCCCAGCTATGGAAAATTCCCGTTCGGTCCGAAGTCAACTTGCTGAAGTACGAAAACAGCCCGTTCACTGCGCTGCCTTCTGGCTCTACCTCGAGCCGGAGCTCCGCGTCATCCACCCAGTTGGCTGCGGCATTAACTTTTCCGGCAACAAGCGGATGCGGCAGCAATGGGTGCCAGCTTCCTTCCAATGTCTCCAAATCAAGCAGATACAGTGAGTTTCTCAGTTCCGGATTGGCGGTGCCCGTCACAGTCTTAAACAGCTCGAAAACAATCACATTCGCGAGCAGTGCCCCCCCCGTTGAGGAGAAGGCAAACCTCTCCGGATCTTTGAACACTTCGGACTCGTGGATGCGCCGCCATGCCGATTCCCAACAAACCTCACTTTCTGGCTGCACAAGCGGGCCCGCGATGCCGGCCTGATGCAGTCGCATAGCGGGAATCAGCGTTTTGCATTCCGCTTGGCATGCCTTATGAAGAAGCCGCAGCTCCTCGCAATCGCCCTGCTCAGACACATAGAGGACCGTTTGGAACGGCCGAACGACTTCCCTCCAACCGTCGGCACCCTTGTTCGGCAGTACAACTTCCCCAATCGCCACCTCGGGATCCGTCAAGCGAGCGTGCTCCACCAAAGTCGTAAGCCGACGTCGATCCGTCGGCAACGAATCCGTAATCAGCATGCGGAACCGTGGCAGGCCTGACTCCAGCAGCGACGACACAAGCGCGGAAAAGATCTGGCCTGAGCCGACGACGAGCACCTCTGCCTGCCGGAAACACTGAAACCGGTAAGCGCCGGAATCACCGAAGCTATCGAGATAAGCAATTTGCCCTGCATACCTGCGGAAAGTTTGTTCCGAGAGATTGTGGGCGCGATCCTGGCTCACATCGCGCGCAAAGCCTTTTTCCCTCAGCACTTCCGCGATTTCGTACACCTGGTCCCGGTATGGGCCGGATAGCCCGTCCGTCAATTCCGCCAGTGTGTGCTCCCCGCTGAACATGGGGATAAGCTTTTCCAACCATCGGTCAATCATCTCACCTTTCATGTGGAACGTGCCAACATTGTTACGGAAATAGACGCCGTCATTCTGAACCGGCAAAAAAAATGTATCCGCCTTTACCTGAAGGCGCGCAGACGAAGTCAACTTTGACATCTCAGCCCTCCTAGCCGTAAACGTGTTCTCCAATTTGCAATCTTCGTTCTATATCATATGTACGACTATTTGTCCMTCATGTCAGACAACTCTTTAAGGGATATAAAATCTCCCATGCACAGCGCCGTGCATGGGAGATCGGTTTACGACAATCCAGAAGAGAAGGCGAAGGCGTTAGCGGCAACGGTGTCCGCCACCGCATTGGTGGCAATTGCCTGCGCATTGGTGGCAGAAGCCCGCGCAGTTATGGCAACGAACGCCACCGCAGAAGCCGCCGCAAACCCCACCACAAGCTCCGGCGCAAAACACGCCGCAAAATCCAGCGCAAAATCCGGCACAAACTCCAGCACAAACTCCGGCACAAACTCCGGCACAAACTCCGGCACAAACTCCGACGCAAAGACGCGACGGATCCGCAGGCACTTGGCCGTTCGGAAACTGGCCGGCAAGATACTGAGCCTGCTGCTCCCAAGGCGTCATTTCGGTTGCCTGGAATTGCGAAACACCCAACTGCTGAAGCTCATTTTGAATATTGGTCATGTGATAAACCTCCAGTATTTTTTTATATCAACTTGATTCCAACTTATGGTAGACGCTCCGCGTTTGTTACTAAGTCAAAGGCCCATTTTTTGGGCATCTGTACCAAAACGTCCGGACACGCAAAAACGCCGGTCCCCAGATAACCTTTGAGGGCCGACGTTCTTCTTTCCTGAATTGGAGGATACTTCTCCGGATTGTTGTCCGATGGACAGACAGTAATCGTTTCCAGCTGCACTCTCCATTTAGAAGCGGTTTATTTTGCATTTTTTATTCATTTCAACAAGCATACCTGACTTATGTCCAATCAATATCTGTGTACCTAGCGTATGATTATACCGTAATGAAATTTCACTTGAGGGGAATGAGTAAACATGAGTGGTGCAAGTTGTGCAGGTTACGGTATTGGTACTAGCTCAGCAGCTGTTTTAGTTCTTTATATTCTTTTGGTTATTATCTTAATGACTTTTGCATTTTAAACCAACATCACAAAATACAAAAACGGTCTTATCGCGAAATAAATGCGAAAACTGACCGTTTTTTTCTAAGTGAATGATTCGCGCACTAGGCTGATACCCTTTTAATTGATTGCTTGAGCTACAGATGCAAGATCGACAATGTCAACAAAACCATCATTGTTTACATCCGCTAACTTAAATTGGGCCCAATCTGCACTGCTTGATTTCTTTCCGTATGCCGCTGCAACGAGACCTAAGTCACTAATGGTCACTATACCGTCGYCATTCAGATCGTATTTCGTGTAACTTATAGTTAGACTTTGAGAAACTTGGCCCAACTGAGTTGCATTACCTTTTCCATCAGATAAAACGATTTTAGCTAACGAAACAACGGCAGGAGGCGTCTGTGCAGCTGACTTCGCTTTAAATTGAATGCTTAGTAGATTGCCATCCGCATTTATCGCATTGCTAGATCCCAAGCTTGCGAGTAAAATCCGTACTTTTCCTGGCTCTGTCACGTTTTTACTTACAACGGACAACCCTGTTTTCAATGACTGCGCATTAACAAATTCTAATTGAGTTGGATCAAAACTAAGTGTCAGATCCTGCGCGTATACGCCATGTGTAACACTTTTCGATATATTATTCAAGCCATAATTCAAGCTGAAGGTACTTCCAAGTGGTGCCGCAGTACTTCCAGTTAGAGAAGCACTAGCATAAGATAAGCCAAAACCGAATGTGTAGTCGTCACCAACCGCATTCGTGTAGGAGTAGTGGAACTTCTCTGCGTAGCCCGGTACGTCCGAAGCGTTTTTCTCCACAGCATCCTGGTTGGCTGGGACCGTGATCGGCAGATGACCGGTAGGGTTGAAGCGCCCACGCAGCACGTCGAGCAAGGCGTCGCCCTTGATGTTGTAAGTCGCTACGACCGCCGCAGCGCCAGGCTCGACCTCGTTGATGACCCACGGATTGGTCATGTTGACTACGAGTGCAGTCGGGACGGCCGCCTCGATTGCCTTGACCTTGTCAACGTCGATACCAGTGAGCGTGCCTAACTGAATCTCCACCGTGGAATCATCGGGATACTCGTATGCTTTGGGCCGCAGCCACAAGAGGGCGGCGTTCGCCTCCGCAAGCGTGCCGACGACTTTAACCGACGGATCTTTGGCGATGAGATCCTTAAGCGCAGCGGTCTGATCGGCGCTCTTGCTACCGTTGAAAACCTCCACGTACAGCTTCGTAGTGACGAGGTTTGCATCGGTCAGCGGCAGCAGTCCCTTGTTGTTGCGCAGGAGCGTGACTGACTTGCGTTGGGCCTCGTCAGCCCGTGCCTGGGACACAGGCGATGATGCGATGGCCTGAGCTTCTGTCGGGTTCGTGTACGGGTTCTCGAAAAGTCCCAGGTTGAACATCTCCGTGAGCAGGTGCGTCAATGATGGGGTGAGATCCTGTTCTTGGATCAGGCCCTGGTTAACCGCGTTGATAAGCCCGCTCGGGTTGTTGTTGTCCGAGAAGATGGACGCTCCGGCCTTGATCGCCTTGGCGAACTTCTGCTCAATTGTCAGGTCATGCACACCATAATCCGTGCTGGTCAGCGGTCCGCTGTCGGTATTCACGTAGCCAGTAAAGCCCATCTTGGTCCGCAGTAGGTCGGTGATGATTCCCTTGTTGTAGGCGCCTGCCACCTCTTCGAACTGCTGGGTTTCAGAGTACCACATTTCTTTCGGGAGTTGATCAGCACTCAGCGAGTTGCTAGGGGAGTTGTAGAAGGACATGATCGAGCTCACCCCTGCATCAACTGCAGCCTGAAACGGTGGGAGCTGGTACTTGAAGAGGCTTCCAGCTGTCGGGTATTGTGTCCATCTGCCGATCTCTCTGTGCGGGTCCAGACCTCGAATTAGAGGGCCGTCACCGGGGAAGTGTTTGGCGGTAAGGGCTACAGAATCGCTTCCGACCTTCTGCCCTTGGAAGCCGAGGACCAGTTCACGGGCAATCCCCGCATTTAGTTCCGTGCCCTCGCCGAAACTTTCATTGATACGGCGCCAACGTGGTTCTGTCACGACCTCAACTTGGGGGCCGTACATCTTCTGGATGCCGGACGTGCGCCACTCTTTGCGTGCGATCTCAGCGAAGTCGCGGATAAGAGGGAGGTCGCCTGTTGCCGCGAGGCCCAAGGGTCCGGGCCAGGTCGAGAACTTTCCAGAGGCCTCAATTTTGCCGAACTCAGCATCTTCTATAACGTAGTTCCGCGGGTTGGAGGTTAAGACGAGTGGGATACCTAGGCTCGTGGCCTCCGCGACCTCCTGGTACGTGTTCGCCCGTGTGGCCAGATCGAAGGCCGAAGGGTTGTCACGGATGATGAGATAGTGGATGCGTCGGTTGTTGACAAAGTCCTTTAGGCCGGTTGTGCCCTCGAGGACAGTTGGCAGGGAGGTGATCTGCATAAGGCCGGCTTTATCAGCCAAAGTCATGCGCGTAATGAGGTCGGCCACGCGCTGATTGGTGGGCAAGCGCCAATCCTCGTACGGGTCCAGTGAAGTGTTTCCATTTAAATCTTTGAATTGCTTGCCATCAATCGTAAAGATGCTCTTAAAATGACTGGAGATTACAGGCTGAACGGGGTCAGCCGCTTTTGCATTCGATACAACAAAGGACGAAGATAACACCGACGTAACAAGCGAAGATAGTAAAACCTTTTTAAAATGTTTCGAGCTAATCGTCATTTTTCTATCCCCTCACTTTCTTTTATTAATAACACCATTTCAATAATTCTTAAGTATTAAACTTTCATTTATGTAGGTGGAATACGCAGCATAGTGTTCGCCCCCTTTCGTAAATCTTTAAGGGCAAATTTTATTAAGCGTTTTCATTTCTTATAGAAAAAGCTTCTATTTACTTAAACAAATTTGTAAAAATGTTATACATTAATACAGCGGCTTGTGCTCTATTCGTAAATTCTTTAGGATGGACAGCATTATCATAACCATGAACAAGCCCCATTTCGACTAGTGCAGCTATACTAGGAGCCGCATAAGCTGATACATTGGCATAATCTTTAAATTGTTTTAGTTGCTCTTCCTTTGAATTGGTTGTAATTTGTTTCGACACTCTCAGCGTACGCTCAGTCATTACAATCATGTCTTCTCTTGTGATCGGTTCGCTAGGCTTAAATAAATTATCGCCCACGCCTTCCGTAATCCCCATTCCTCTTGCAATTCTCAAAGCTTCGTCGTAGTATTCGCCTGCACGTACATCTGCGAATTTGTCTCCCATTCCCCTGCTGCGGTCTAGCTCTAAAGTGCGAACTAACAAAACTAAAAAGTCCGCGCGTGTGACTGGCTGATCAGGGTCAAATGACTTGTCCGAGCTTCCGTTGATAATTCCTTTAGAAGCCAGAACTTCAATCTGATTTTTTGCCCAATCCAGGGAGGCAATATCATCAAATGTTTTTTGAACAAATGCTGCTGCATATTTACTAAAGTGTGTTGTCGTAAAGACAACTGTACCCGTTTTCTCATCATATCTGCCATTTGGTACCGGGATCGGTTGTCCATCGCCGGACAAGTACCATACAACGATATGCTCAAGGTGCTGCTTTTCATCATCAGTCGGTGAATAAGGCATGCGTACTGTCACCGGTGCATTCGGATTGTTCCATGATACCTTCTTATCTCCGGATTGCAGGCTCAAATCAATCACAGGCCGGTCACCAATTTGATTCAATACACCCTTATCCAGCTTGCTGACATCAGCTTTCCCGATTTCCAGCGTGACGTTGTCGCCAGATAGTTCATTGGCACGAAACATATTATTCGGGATGTCTACCGATGCAAGCGGCGATATAACTTGTATTTGAACGGAGTTCCCGCTATTTGAGAGCAAATTCGCCGGAACTTGCAGTTTATATGCTTCCGCACCAGGTATTTCCTTCATTTCAATATTGATTTTCTTGATTCCCTTTTCATTTGCAGCTGTCTGTTGAATTGCCTTATCCCAATTGGCATTACTTAAAACAAAGGTTGCCGTTTTCGTTGCTGCGTCCAAATTCCCATCCCCGGGTTGCATGACGATGGTTCCCTTGCTTACTTGGTCATCTTTTGGTGTATTAGGTGTTGATGTTTGTGTTTGTGGTGGTGGATTACCGTTACTACTCGAGACGATCGACACCGTCACCTTCGCATCGGCATTGTACGGATAATCATTTAATTTACTATCTACAAGCTTCACGCTTTTCAGCTGAAGCTCTGCGCTCCCTTGAAGGATTGTTTTAAATGTTGCGGTGGCAAGATTTACAGTTCCATTCTCACCCGGTACTTTGCTTACCTTGGTAAACGCAAATTGCAGATGATTGCCATTCACCTGAGGATCAACTGAAAACCCTCCGGAAACACCGCTGCTGATCCMTTTAAACTCCATCATCGCATTGTCAAAATCGAGATTCAGTTCATAAGCATACAGATCGGTTATATTTCTTCCCGTGACGGTAACCTGAATCTCATTGCCTAGCGTCACCTGAGAGGCATTCAACCCCAATGAAAAAGATGGAGCCGTATCAGCAAAAGCGACCTGCGGCAGCAAAAGCATGATACTCATCAATACCATTAAGCCGAATGACTGTAAGTTTCTTCTCACTTTGAAGACCATCCTTTCGTTAAAGGCAGGGGAAAGTTACTAAACTTTCGCCCATGCCTTTACATGTAGTTGATTAAATTTGTTGTGCTACCGTAGCTAGATCGACAATATCGATTTTGCCATCGTTGTTCAGATCCATTAACTGATACTTAGCCCAATCCGCATCACTTGATTTCTTACCGTATGCAGCGGCAATGATACCCAAGTCACCAATGTCCATAACGCCGTTAACGTTGAAGTCGGCTTTATTGTAAATTTGAGAAACATTGGCCAACTGAGTCGTTCCCCCAAGCGCATTAGATACTAAGATGCTTGTTAAGGAAATGGGATTCGCCGTCACGATGTTTGTTTTTACTTTCAATTGGATGCTTAGCAAGTCAGCATCCGACTTGATTGCATTGGCTGCGCCTAAGCTTGCGAGCATAATCCGCACGATGCCGGGCTCGGTTTGCTCTTGTTTTATAACAGATAAGCCTGGTTTCAGTGGTTGCGCACCAACAAACTCGTATTCGGTAGGATCAAATTGAAGTGTCAGATCCTGTGCGTAAACTGCAGAATAAACACTACTTGTTACATTTTTCAAGCCGTATTTCAAGGAGAATGTTTCTCCCGCTGTTGCGGAAATTTTTCCAGTAAGAGTAGCGGTTGTCCCCACTGTGATGGAGTCTGTCAACGTGATGTTGTTCGAGGAGTTGCCGACAAGCACCTTGTAAATACCAGGGACAGTTTTCCATGCGTCTGCGTCAGTGTCCCAAATGGACAGCGGGTGGTTCGACGCGGCTGGGTCGATAGTGATCGTGACTTGCTTCTCCTCACCGGGAGCGAGCCAGACCTTCTTAAAGCCTACCAGGCGCTTGGGAGGTTGGTTCGCGCTCTCAGGCAGACCCAGGTAGACCTGGGGCACTTCTGCACCCGCGACGGTTCCAGTATTTTTTACGAAGACCGACACTTGGAATGGCTTGGTCCCATCGTTGGACTTCTGCGAGATGGAGAGCTTAGAAATTTTGAAATTAGTGTAAGACAGCCCGTGGCCGAAAGCGAACAGCGGCTTGATGTTCTCCGCATCGTACCAACGGTAGCCCATTTCCAGACCTTCGCTGTACGTCGCTGTCAACGGCAGGGGACCTGCTCCGTCGGGGTCAATCCCCGGCCACTGCGCAGGCGTGGCGTTTKCGGCTTCCCGCTCCTTGCTCGGGAACGTGATCGGTAGTTTGCCGGAGGGATTGTCGATCCCCAGCAGCAGGTTGGCCACGATGTTGCCGTCCTCCTGACCTGGATACCAGGCCTCAAGGACCGCTGGCACCTTGTCGAGCCACGGAAGCAGCACCGGGCCGCCGTTCTTGAGGACGACGACGGTGTTCGGGTTGGCTGCAACCACAGCCGCGACCAGTGCGTCCTGGTCCACCCCGTCCGTAACCGGCAGCGCGAGCGATGAGCGGTCGACTCCCTCACGGGAGATATCGCCGACCATCACTACGGCGACATCAGAATTCGCGGCCAGCGCCGCGGCATTCGCGATGTTGCTGGCGTTGTTGTAGGTGACCGAGGCATTGGAGCCCAGCGCGTGGAGCGCGTTGTTCAGGCCCTGCTCGGGCGTCACGGTATAGGGCGAGGTCACGACGATCACATTCGAGGGTCCCTGCGAGTTGAACTTCGCCGAGCCGGCGAACGTCGGGGTCCCGATGAGTGCGACCGATTTGAGTGAGGCCGCCTTCAATGGCAGTGTGCTGTGGTCATTCTTCAATAGGACGCTACCCTGTTCCCCGATGTCCTGGATCCGCCGCCCGTTGGCCGCGAAGTCGATTGGCCTCAGGCTGTTGATAGGGTCGTCGAACTGCCCCAACTTGAACATCACGGTGTACCGCCGGTCGAGCTGCTTGTTGATATCGGCGACAGTCAGCGCACCCGTATCCAAAGCCTCGTGGATCAGCTTAGGGGTAAACCAGAGGGGACTGGCGAACTCGAGGTCGAGGCCTGCCTTGATGGCCGGTGCCGTGCTGTGTGTTGCCCCACGGTCGGACATGACATAGCCCTTGAATCCCAGGTCCTCGCGCAGCCAATCGGTGAGCAGTTCAGAGCTTTCGCAGGCGTACACACCGTTCAAGTGCGGGTAGGAACACATGACGGATGCGAGGTTGGCTTCTTGGATCGTCATTTCGAACGGCAGCAGGTATAGCTCGTGCATGGTTCGGTCGTCGACGATGGTGTCCATGGTCTGGCGGCTGGTCTCCTGCTCGTTGGCCGCAAAGTGCTTGGCCACGGACTGCACCCCGCGTGCCTGCACGGCGTTGACCTKGGCGACGGCCATGACTCCCGCGAGGTAGGGGTCTTCACCAAAGTACTCAAAATTGCGTCCGGCGTTCGGAACCCGGCCCAGGTTGATGCCTGGAGTGAGCAACACGTTGTGGCCGCTGGCACGGGTTTCCTCCCCAATGATGTCGCCCCATGCCGATGAGACGGCCGGGTCGAACGATGAGGCGACGGTCAGAGCACTGGTCAGACCCGTTGAAGTCGGTGCCACAGCGCAGTCACCACCGCCAAAGGGACCGTTGGTCATCCGGAGAGTGGGGATGGCCAGGTCGGGGATCCCTTCGACGTGGCGCCCCTGCGCGGAAAAACCGCAGCCGGGGAGGTTGGTGTTTGCCACCGGCTTCATGGCAATCTGCTGAATCTTCTGATCCAGCGTCATGGCACCGATGAGAAGTCCGGAACGCACCTCGGGCGTGAGCGACGTGTTCATCCAGGGCATAGATGGACTTGTTGTCGCGGTGTCTGCAAAGGCGCTGCCGGCAAAGGTGAAGGTCAACGACAAAATAAGTGAAGCCAACGTAAGTTTTTTCGAATGAAAGATAGAAGCCAAACAGAATTCCTCCTAATGGTATACTTGTCTTCAAACAGCTTGGTATTTACGACTTACACTCCCTACACTTCTATGTCCCAAAAACGGTTACAGCGTTCTGATTTTAACTCCGATTCCGAAGTRCATCCCCCCCTTCTAAATATTGTTGAAGAACTTTCTTTACAAGATCACTCTTTTTGAATGCGCTTTCAATCAAGTTGAATCCAACCCATCCGGACTTTATATGAACTTCACGGATGGGTTAGACGACCTTCCTACCTCCTCCAATAGTTAGGCAATTTTTAGCTATTTCTTAATTCCTTTGTCATATTCCACTTTCGCCTTTTCCATCGCGCTGGCCCAACCATCAAGAAAGGCTTCGGCTGTCATCGTTCCGGACATTACCTTTTGGAAATTAGGTTCTAATGTTTGAGCCAATATACTACTGTAGTCAGGTAAATAAGTCGGCACATCTAATACAACCGTGTTTTTGTCAGCCATTACATTGGCACCGTCTTGAATGTGTTGGGATTTTTTCACATAGTCACTTTGTAACGCATCTACGTTAATAGGCATTTGACCGATTTTTTCATTCCAATAGGCTTGAGATTCACTGGAAAGAATAAATTTAAAGAATTCCCATGCTTCTGCCGGATGCTTGCTGTTTTTGAATATGCCATAACCATTTGCAGTTGGAGCCACGATTGTTTTGCCGTTGTCTGATTTCGGTAAAATTGTTGACGCGAATTTCCCCTCACCAAGCGATTGCAGATGGTTGTTGTAGGATCCGAAGTTATGCTGAACCATTGCTGCTGTTCCCGTATCAAATGTAGCTACCATTTCTTTATAGGCGTTCGTAATGTCGCTTGTAGGTGTAAACTTTTTATACATTCCTACATATTTCTTCAAGAACTCCACATTCTTTGGATCATTTACTGTAGCTTTGCCCTTGTCATTGAAGTAATGCTCCACACCAGAATACGCATACATGGCTGTAGTCAACTGATTAATACTTCCTGATCCCCCACGGATGGTGTATCCGAATTGATTCTTACTGGCATCTGTCAACTTCTCAGCATCTGTGAAAAAATCATTCCACGTCGTAGGCGGCTTTAGACCCGCATTTTTGATCAAATCGGACCGGTACCAGAAGACATCTAAATACATGGTACTTGGAATTTGGTACAGCTTTTTATCAGGTACCAACGTACGGTTGTAATCAACTAGACTTTTGGTGATTTTATCCTTCTCAGTCCATTTATCGAAGAAAGGATCCAATGCTAAGAGTGTACCTTTGGCTGCAAAGTCGGAGATCCAGATCCCAGTAACTCCGCCAATATCCGGTGTATCGTTTGAAGCGATTGCRACATCATACTTCTGTTTAGCCGAGGAGAATGGAATCCCAACATATTCAACCGTAATGTTCGGATTCTTCGTTTGAAAACGGTTAATAATTTCCTGTAAATAAGGCGTGCGATCTGGTCCGGCATTTTCATCCCAGAAGACGAGTTTTACATTCTCGGCTGGCTTTGCCGTAACAGCGGGCTTCGTAGTATCCTCAGGTCGGCTGCTAGCCGGACTGCTTGTACTGCTGCTTGTGCTTGTACCGCAAGCGGACAATAGCACGGCAACACTGAGGGTACTTAAAGTAAGAACAGAAGTCATTTTTCTAAACATGCTTTCAACATCTCCCTTTTCATTGAATCATATATAGGCTAATTCCCAGTGGGAAATTAGTTCAAACTTAGCCTTTGACGGCTCCAGACCCCATACCCTGAACGAGATATTTCTGTACAAAACCGAATAAAATCACAGCAGGTACTAAAGATATAAGACTTCMGGCAGCAAGCGCGCCATAATGGATATCGAACTCACCTTGCATATAGCGTAAACCGACTGGAAGCGTGAACAGTGCCGGTTTACTTATGAACATCAATGCGAACAAGAACTCGTTCCATGCACTAATGAATGTGAATACTGTGGTTGCGACTATACCAGGAAGAAGAATTGGAAATATCACAAGAAAAATCGCTTTCAGTCGGCTACAGCCGTCCACCATTGCAGCTTCCTCCAGTGCCTCCGGGATATTGCTGACGAACCCGCTCATAAGCAATGAATTGAAAGGAAGTTGGAACGTACTGTAGGTAATAATGAGCGCAAGTAGATTACTAGTCAGCCCCAATTGTTTGAATATCATAAATAACGGAATCAGTAGCATTGCGCCAGGTACAAATTGCGTACATAGCAGCATAATCATGAAGGGATTCTTTCCTTTGAACTTAAATCGGCTGATCGCGTACCCTACCAATACAGAACAGACAAGTACGATAATGACAGTCATTCCCGAGACGAATACACTATTTTTGAAAAAAACCGAAAACCCGACATTTTTCCAGGCAACTACATAATTTTCAAAAGTGACTCTCTCGGGCCAATAGCTGATAGGTAATCTTGTAATTTCTCCCTCTCGCTTGAGAGATGTCACGATGGCCCAATATAGTGGGAATAGAGTGAAAGCCATAGCCAAAAGGAGGGGCAGTCTCAATACGAACAATCGATCCAATTTTCTTAACATCTGTCTATTCCTCCCTGCCATAACGACTCAGTTTCAAGTAGCCCATTGCAAACACTAGCAGTATGATAAAACTGATTACCGTCAGGGCAGAGCCATATCCAAAATTCTGTGAGATAATCGCTTGATTGGCCACATACATCGTTAGCGTCGTAGTTGCGTTAGCCGGTCCACCACCGGTCATCGTGTAAATTAAATCAACATTATTGAATTCCCAAACGGCTCTCAGCAAGGTGGAAAGAATAATCGAATTTTTCAAATATGGAAGCGTAATATGGATGAATGACTTCCATCGTCCCGCACCATCTACCCTAGCTGATTCGTATAAATCTTGGGGGACTGTTTGTAAAGCTGCTAACATCGTAATCGTAAAGAACGGAATGCCTMTCCAGAGCT
Organism: Paenibacillus sp. 01T442; assembly: GCF_056398345.1. NCBI lineage: Bacteria > Bacillati > Bacillota > Bacilli > Caryophanales > Paenibacillaceae > Paenibacillus > Paenibacillus sp. 01T442. The sequence goes on along the minus strand of NZ_JBFTPF010000013.1, from coordinate 118,009 downwards.
CCGTGAGTATCACAGCCGGGAATACCGTATTCAAGTCCGCCAGCCAAGCAAAGTTTTTTTCGATAAATCCGAATCTTACGAGTAGACTATTGATAAGTCCCATATGCTCATTAAAGAGCAGCGACCACATCGTTGAAGTAATGACCCCAGAGACCGCCCAAGGCATAATCGAGATCGATCGGAACAAACCGCGATAAGCAAAAGTCTGCGTTAAGAGAAGGGCAATCAGCAGTCCAAATATTAATTGAAATACAACTTCTATCGATACCCACTTAAAAGAAATCAACAAACTGGAGTAAAACAATTCATCCTGACTAAAGATAGTCTTGAAATTATCCAAACCGATAAATCCGTTATAATAAGGCTTGGCTGGATTAAAATTTTGAAAACTGTAATAAAACACATTGGCCATCGGGTAAAATAAGAAGCTCATAATGAGTAGAACGGCTGGTGCAATCAACAAATAAGGCATCCAATGCGTTCGTGGGCGTTTCATTCGTATTCGCTTTGGTCTGTTTGTCGGACTGGTCGACAGTTTGTCTGTGTAGATCGTGTTGGCACTCATTTGTTTCCTCTCTTCCTTCATGAATTACAGAATTGCAGCGAATAAGGATCCCTATAACGGGCCTTAACTTACTCATTCGCTTCACTCCGTTTGGCTATAAATTAAATATAGGGATAATTGGTTACGTTTGGAATTCAATATCTTTTCAGCTCTTATCAATATCTTTTCATCCTAAAAGTTCAATATTTTAAAAAATGAAAAGCACTATCCTATGATTCAGGAAGTGCTTTTTCTGGCTAATAAGTTAGTGGAATTAGTTTGACGCATTCTTAAATTCTGACGGGGATACACCTGTATATTTTTTGAAACAGAGACTGAAATAATGCGGATTTCTAAAGCCTACCTTCTCAGCAACCTCATACGACTTCATATCATAAATTCGAAGAAGCTCCATAGCCTTTTTCATACGTAATTGATTAAGGAATTCACTAAAATTAATGTTTTTTTCCTTTTTGAAAATAATACTTAAATAGGTCGGACTGATGTGTACGACACTCGAAACGTCCTGTAAAGAAAGGCCCTCTTGCGCATAATGCGTCTCCATATACGCCACAACCCGATGAATGACCTTCTTCATCTGATTATCGCGTTGATGATTGACGATGGACACGAATTGGATCACAAGTTGGCGAATACAAGCAAAAATTTCATTGACCGTTTGCATCTGTTGCTGCTTCGTGTAGATCGAGTAAAAATCATCTAACTGTTTGGCATGTTCTTCTAATTCTTTGTACATCACTACGGTAATTTCAACCCCAATTAGACGTACTCTCGATAAAGAAATCGATTGGCTCTTGATGATGGACTGCTCCATCGTACTTAATATGGAAAGTGCCTCTTCCTCCAAGCCCAACTTGACCTTCAAAGCCAGTTCTTTCTCCAGTCCTTCAAATACGGCAGATTCACTATGAGGTGCGAGACCGATATCGGCAACCGTTAACACACGGTTCGTCCCCAAAATATGACGGAACTCCAGAGAAGATCGGGCATCCTGATAAGAAAAAGCAATGTCTGCAGCCTGCTCATAATCAAAACCAATGCCTGCCGTCACTGTGGTTTTCAAAAATTTCTCTACATTGACACGGATGGTTTCTGCAATCTTATAAGCCTGGCGTTCCACGTCCTCATGCAAATCTTCAGCAAAAACAATGAGTACGATTTCATCGTCAATGGAATTAAAAACAATGCCTCGTCCCAAGCTAGCAAGCGTTTCTTCAGCAACGTTGATAACACAGTACTTGAGCACTTCTTTTCCAAAACGATTCTGGTAATCAGGGTAACTGTAGTCATCCGCCTTCAGCAAAATGACAACAAAGCGGGCAGCATTAAGCTGAAGACCGAGGAAATCGATACCTGAATGAATTTCTGCCGGAGCCAGCTTTCCGTTAATTAGTTTCACCAAAAATTGCTGTCGCAACAGCGGCATTCCTTCAACGACCTTCTGCTTCATTTCAGACTCATATTCATGCTCTTTCATTGCACGTTTTGCCGTTTCAAGTAACTTTTCACTATCAACGGGCTTTAATAAATAGTCAAATACCTTCAGTTGTAACGCTCTTTTAGCAAACTCGAAATCATCGTAGCTCGTCAACATCAGGATTTTGGTTTCGGGATAGGCTTTAACTACCTGCTCAGTCAGTTCAAAGCCATCGACAAATGGCATGCGTATATCAGTTATTATCAAGTGAGGTCTTTTCTCAGCTACGAGTTTCAAGCCCTCCTCACCATTCGCTGCAGAGCCCACCACTTCAAAGCCGTTAAGCTGCCAATCAATGTTTTTACTTAAACCACGAGTAATAATCACTTCGTCATCAATAATTGCAACCTTATACATACAGAGCCCCCCTAGCGTTTTATGTTAGCCATGTTATTTTGCATAAGCACCACGATAACATAACTTCCATTATCTGAATGTGACAACAACGATGGTTCCCGCTTCCGAACTACTCTCATACCTAAGTCCATACTTCATGCCATAATTCAACCGAAGACGCTTATGCACATTATAAATACCGATACCAGTTCCATCCCCATCCTCACTCGTGCACATGTTCGACAAGGATCGGTTAATTTGTTCAAGTTTCTCAGCAGCCATACCCGCACCATTGTCCTCTATACGAATCACACAATCATCCTCTTGAATAAAACCCTTGATACGGATATGGCCCTTTTTACGACTATTCTTAATGCCATGGTAAATCGCATTTTCAATAAGTGGCTGCAAGGTCAACTTTACAATATTAAAATCAAGCACAGCTGGTTCCATATCTATTTCATAGGTAAAGCTGTCCCCGTAACGCAACTCTTGAATTGTAAAATAATGATTGATATGCTCGATCTCCTGAGACACAGGAATAATCTCGCTGCCTTTACTAATCGATATACGAAAAAAATCGGAAAGTGAGGTTACCATCTGGCTTGCTTCTTTCTTTTCGTCCAGTTCAATCAGATGCTTAATAGAATACAGTGTGTTATAAAGAAAATGCGGCCTGATTTGAAACTGTAGTGCTGCTAATTCCGCCTTCCGCTTTTTTTCCTGCTCTTTCTCTATCTGCAAGAGCAGCTGTTTGATCCTATGGATCATATCCCTTATCCCTCTATTCAATACGCCAATCTCATTTCGCGACAGTTCCTTGAATTCGATGTCAAGGTTGCCTTCTTCGATCGTATTAATTTTTCGCGTAAGTCGAATGATCGGCTTCGTAATGATATTGGCCAGAAAGTTAGACAAGAAAATTGCAATCACAAATAAAATACACATAATCACTAAGATCAGGTATTTGATGTAGCTCACTTTATGGAGTAATTCATCCTTAGGTACAACCGCAGCTATTTTCCATTTGTTGATTCTTAATGTATCGTAAACAACAAGCATCTCATTCCCAAATTTATTGGTAATTGTGATTTGTCCGGATGCTTGTGCGGTTTGCATGACTAACCGCTGCAATTCAGAATCCTTAATCTTATATTTTTTCGCAACATTCTTGTAGGAGATAATTCCTTCCTCGCTAATTAGGCTTAAATAGCCATTATTACTTATTGTTGGATTACTTAAAATCGTTTGAAAAAATGAATTTTTTATATTAAAAAGAATAATACCTTTACTATGCTCAACATCTTTACCCAGCAGATTATATAAGCTTACCACTTTCCCGCTATCATTCTGATTATGAGAAGTCCCAAAAGGGTCAGTATGAAGGGTTTCCCAATGGATAACAGAAATCGGGTCGGTTGCTTGTCCAATCCTGTAAGGTTCAAGCGAAAATTTCACCTGTTCGGTCAGGTCATCTTTTCTGTAGAACGCTGGACGGTCATGGTTGTAATAGATCAGCGTAGAATCGATCAAAGCTCGATCGGGAGAAGCTCTGTTCAATACTCTATTCAATTGCAGATAATCTTCCGTTTGTAAGTTATATGCTGGATCTTCCGTACGCATCGAAATATCGGATAAGTCAGAATCACTAACGAGAATAGTCAGACTCGTCACCACATCTGTTAATTTATCGTTTAGAAATCTTTGGGTTTGAGAGACGGTATCGGAAATACTCGTAAATGCATTTTTTTGCAACTGACTGGAAGCAAGTAGGTAGGAAAATAAGCCAGTAGTAAATACGAATAACATAATAATTGGGATAATTATTACTAATATGGTCGATTTCAACGAACGATTCCGAATGAATGACAGGGTAACCCCTCCATAGTTTGATCAGATATTCGATTGGTGTGTAGGTTGTCTATGAAATGAATATATAGGGAAATAGATAAATGAGGAATTCAATATTTTTTTAGCTTTAATCAATATCTTTTCAAGATTAATTTCACTTCGTCGCCTTTTCATGGAAATTTTTCTAATTTTTTAATCATACGATAAACTTCTTACTTAAACACTCAACAATTTTTGCAAATGCTGAATTATTTTTTCTGAAAAAGGGCATCGTGTCACAAGCGACATACCGGTCCGGATGAAATCAGAGAATTTTTGATAAATGAGGTTGATTTTTATGAAACCGAAAAAGCCGCGTTTTCACGCGGCCCAGATTTTTTAGGAGAACTATATTTTATAATGCTTGTTCTATTTCTCTTCTAACTCATTCACCGGTATAACTTCGAGCCAATCAATGCGCACTCTGTTTTCCACGGATTTAAGTACAATGCGATGTAATCCAGGACTAAGCTGGAAACCGTTGTTCAATCGTTGCGTACTCCATGATTCCCCAATAATCTCTACCATCTCAATTAATTTGTCATCGACTGAAACGGCCATCCGCGCTCTTTCATTAGGAGCAATTGCGCGCAATTCAACTGTATACAGAGAGACATTGGAATTATGACCCACTGTGAATTCATAAGCAAACCAATCTTGAGGTGTTAATTGTACACATAATCGTTCATCCGCTTGCCAAGGTTCCCCTTTACCATGGTGAAAGTTAGGTGTCGTTCTAGATCCTTCAATAAAGAAGATATTCGTTCCGTCATTTATCCGAAATCCAATGTTTTCATCCACTCGATTCATGATTCCGTAACTTATGCCCTCACCTTGATAGCCATAAAAAATAGCTGGAATACGAGTCGATGGTCTGCGGAAAAGGGAATCCGTTACTTCTTTTTGATACAAACATTGCTCAAAAGAAATATTGTGCAGGTATTCCCATAAAATGTGCTCGGCTGCTGCCTTATCTGGTTTAACTCCGCCTTCTAAATAGTCAATCAACTGCTGCCAGCCTGCTKGCTGTATCACAGAGCAAGGCGAATTAATTTTATCCATTTTCTTCCAAGTCCAAAAATTCCAAGAAATATTATGATCCTCGAATAATCGAAATGCACCAGCATACCATTMCTTATTATTCTCGCCGCCTTCGCCCATAAAGATCGGCACGTTCCATTCTTCACGCTTATCCAAATAAATCTGAATACTCTCCGTATCCGGGCTGTTCCAGTATTTATGAAATTGAAGCATAAGATTATCGTCAATCTTTTCATTAAAAATCGACCAATCTGTGGCCCAGTGCACACCTTCCAAAATAATCATATGACGATCATCGACTTCACGAATGGCTTTCGTAATTTTTTTATAAAGCGGCATGACTTGATCATTATAGGCTGAAAACCATTCAGGCAACGGCTCGTTCAAAAGATCATAACCTGCCACAATCCACTCATCCTTATAACGCTCAGCCAGCATTCGCCATAACGCGACTGTGATCTCTTGATTCCGCTCGTTCATAAACAGCTCAGGTTTATCGAACTCCGAATCATCGATATTCGTTCCTGTCTGTCCTCCACTGGCACCGTGCAGATCAAGAATCACATAAAGCCTATGCTCACGACACCAATCAATGACGTTGTCTATGATCTTCAAATGAGCTTGATGATAACGAACAACCTCACCATCACTATCCTCTATCAAAAACCTGGCAAGAATCGGTACACGAACAGAATTGTAACCATCCGCAGAGATTTGCCGAATATCCGACTCAGACGTATATCGATTATAATAAATCTCCCAGAATTGCTCAGCCTTCTCTTCGCCAATCAACTCCTTAACCATTTGTTCGATTCGTCTTGGTCGATCCCCCTGATCAGGAAAAAGCCACATGTACCCTTCCGGAAGCATCCAACTGCCAAAGCCAACGCCACGAAGCAGAATCTCCCTTCCTTCACCGTTTATCAGCTTTTTGCCTTTGGCTTTTAAAAACCCAGTTACTTCATGACCTCCAGTTATCACAACAAGACTCCCCTTCTCCAATCCAATTGATGGCATTATCCTTTGATCGCACCTTCTGCAATCCCATTAAGAATATATTTTTGCAGAAATAGATAAAAGATAATGACAGGCAGCATAGCCAGCAATAAGGCAGCTAAAATATTTGACCAATCATTGCTGTATTCGCCAAATAACATATTCGTTGATAAGAGCAGTGTATATCGATCCGAATCGGTCAATATTAACAATGGCAAAAGAAAATCGTTCCATATCCATAATAAATTCAAGATCGCAATGGTAGCTGTGACAGGTAGTAGTAGCGKAAAAATCACAGTAAAGAACAATTTAAACTCTCCACAGCCGTCAATAACGGCAGCCTCATCCAAATCTCGAGGTATGGATTTCACAAAACCATGATATAGAAAAATGGCCATGGACACACCTAACCCGATATAGATGAAGCCAAGTCCATAAATTGAACCTTGGATGTGTAGTTCTCTAGATATTTTCACGAGGGTGATCATGACCGAGTGAAAAGGGATTAACATCGAAAGAATGAAAAGTCCAAACAAAAAGGCACTCAATTTCCCTTTCGTTCTGGACAGCTTGTATCCAGCCAAGGAAGCACAACCAATAATCCCAAATAAACCAACAACAGCAATTTGGATCGTATTCGATAGACTTCTTAGAAAATGTATTTTTTCAAAGGCGCTCGAATAATTGGAAAATTGAAAATCAGCAGGAAAGGATAGAATATTCGTCAACATCTCGCTTTGCGTTTTCACAGAATTCAATAACCCCATATAGATTGGAAATAACATCACAACCGTTCCGACGAGCAAGAAGAGAAAAATAAGAGATGAGCCGGCACGACGACTTATTAGGCTAAGTCTAACACGTGCATCTTGACTACTCATGCTTCCACCTCTTTTCTTTTCATGATCCACAATTGAACGAGCGTGACGATAAAGACAATCAAGAACAGAATCATTGCCTTAGCGCTAGCATAACCATATCGACTACTCAGACTAAATGCTTCTTCATAAATATTAAGCGCGATAACCTGTGTAGCCCGCCCCGGTCCACCGCCAGTCAAAGCAAATACCGCATCAAATACTTTAAAGGAACCGTTTAAAGTCACGAAAAGACCAATGGTCAAAGCCGGATATATCATGGGTAGCGTAACATTTCGAAAGGTTTGCATCGCATTAGCACCATCTATCGCAGCAGCTTCTTTCAGCTGTTGCGACACCCMTTGAAGTGCTGCAATATAAATGACCATTAAATATCCTACGCCACTCCAGAGGGAAAGAATTAAGAGTGTATAAAAGGAGAATCTTGGATCCCCTATCCACGATTGGTCTAAAAAGTGAAAGATCGTATGTTCAGCTATATAGGGTAAAACCTTAGTGAAAATAAACATCCACATAAACCCGCCGATAATTAAGCTAATCATATTCGGCATAAAGAAGATCGTCCGAAACCAAACCTTACTTCGTTGTTGAGATTCAATTAACACTGCCAAAAGGATAGCCAAAAAATTTGATAATACGACCATGAAAATAACGTATTTGAGTGTAAACCAAATGGCATCCAGAAAGTATGGATCATCTGTGAGCGCTTCGATATAGTTGCTCAATCCCACCATATTATAGGTGGGATTGAGCCCATTCCAATCCGTCAAGCTGTACCATATCCCCCCAAAAGAGGGGCCGAGTACAAAAACGGAATAGAATAGTATTGCGGGAAAAACGAAGGCTAACAGGATGATGTTTTGCTTCCTATTCCTTGTAAAAATCATTTTGTATCACTCCTAGTTAACCRTTACTCAGCTTTACTTAGCAGCTTTAACTGCTGCTGCCCATGTTTTATCCATTGTTTTAATAAATTGCTCTTTGGTTATGTTTTTAGCATAATAACTTTGCAATAATTTAGCTTGCTCGTCTGTAACTCCATTTGGCAGCTTCAAATCCTGATACGCTTTCCCTTTTTCTACATAGGCGGAGGATTCCTTAACCCACGGATTCACTTCGAATTTATGAACGGTTGAGATGGGATTGAATTTCAATTGTTTAAATAGCGCGGAAGAATCTTTCTCATCCAGCATATAGTTTAGTAAATCAAGTGCTACTTCTTTGTTTTTAGTTGTTGGAGATACAGCTAAGGAAGTAGAGGTTGAAAGATTAATCATGGTATCTTTGGAATCATTGCTTACAGGTAGTGCTGCAACACCCATTTCAAAGCTTGGATTAACTTTCAGAATGGCATCCGCATTCCAAGGACCTTGCACCCACATAGCGGATTTTCCATTGGCGAATTCAGCGGCACCAGCTTCATTACCAACCTCGAAAGGTTTTTTCGTGCCGTTTGCGTTAATGAGATCGATAATATCAAAAATGGCTGCTACATCACTATATGAAGCCTGACCCGCACTCATCTTTTCAATCCAATCAGGATGCTTCGAGGAAACAATACCACCAAGCGATTGCGCAGTCATAAGTTGTGGGACCCATGATTCTTGAAAAGCCAGTTCAAATGGTGCAATATTCGCTGCAGTTATTTTTGCGATAACAGCTTTCATTTCATCCAATGTGTTTGGAGGTGTAATACCCAAATCCTTGAATATTTTTTTATTGTACAAGTATCCCCATGTTGTGCTTTCAAAAGGCAGCACGACGATTTTACCATCGATCGTAACGGTCTTCTTCACAGGTTCATACAAGCTTTTAATGGCTGCTTGACTAGATAAATCACTTAGGTAACCTGCCTTGTAATAAGCCGGTATATCATTTGCATGAATGGTAAACAAATCTGGTGCGTCATTCGATGCTAGACGAGTTTGTAAGATCTGCTTGGATTGATCCGAATTAGGCATTTCCGTTTTAATCGTGACATCTACATTTTTCTCAGCCAATTCTTTCGCTTTAAATTGCTCGAAGTATTTTTCAAATTGTTCTTTATACTGGGGATAGCTCATAAATACATTTAGTTCTACTTTTTTCGGAGTTGCCGTCGCCTTTGTACTGACTGGTGCGCTTGCAGGTGCTGCAGGACTCGTGTCTGTATTCGTCTTACTTGTGCTAGTGCCGCATCCTGTAGTTAACATCAAGCCTAGAATAATACCCAAATGAAGCGTTTTCCTCATGGATCGTTCCCCCTCTGATTTAACTGCTCCTTCAGTATAGTGGAAGCGTTTTCTATAATCATTTCAGGATATTAACATCTTCTATTGCACAATATTGATATATCATTTGGACGTACAATCCAATTATTTTCGCAATTCTCCGGGGGCAATTCCATAATGTTTTTTAAACACCCTGTAGAAATAGGCAAGGTCTGGATACCCTGTCATTTCAGCAACGTGTTTAATAGATAACTTATGATCCACAATGAGTTCTTTGGCTTTTTCCATGCGTTTGAGATGAATATAATCGGTCATCGTTTCTCCAGTGAATGTTTTGAATGCCCGACTTAAGTGCTCTTTACTTATATAAAAATAAGCGGCGAGTGACTCCAAAGTAATCGATTCGTTATAATGCCTATTGATGTACGCGGTCACTTCTCTCAAATCCAACTTATTTCTATTTTTCCGTGCCTCCAGTAGTAAAGCAATAGCCTGATTATACATCCGTTCAATCTGTCCAATGGTCTCTATCTCAGAATTCCAGCCCATTTGATCGGACGGCTGTTGTTCCAATTCAGATATGATATGGTTCCATTCCAGCTCACTTGTGGAAACAAACTCTTCGAGCATTAGTGTAAAGTCATGACCGATTTTATTCAGAATACTGCCATCGAATTGTTCAACCTGCATCGACTCCATAAATTCTCCTAACGACTTCAACGTTTGAATGACACCTGATGCGTTTAAATCCAACATATAACCGTAGATCAATTGACGATATTCCAAATACTTATCGAGTGAACCCTTATCGGCAAATACAAGAGGTGTTTTCCAAGATACTTCTGATGTTTGCTTGGCTTGCTGCAGTTCACGAACACATTGCGCTAGGGCAGCATTCAGCTCCACTGGATCCACCGGTTTTAATAAGTATTCCTTCGCTTGGGATCGAATAGCTTGCTTTAAATAAACAAAATCATCATATCCACTCATCACAATGATCTTAAGCAAAGGATGTTTATCATTCAGCGCCTTTAAAAGCTCGACACCATCAATACCCGGCATTCTCATATCTGTTACCACGATATCAGGTGTTAGCTCTGCGACCATTCGCAATCCTTGTGTTCCGTCCTCGGCCTCACCTATTATCGTTAATTGGAGCTTGTCCCATTCTCCAAGCTGCTTGATTACTTTTCTTGACCAAGGCTCATCGTCTATAATTATCACTTTATACATCTTCAAACTCCTCCTCTTCCAATACCGGCAATACGAATAAAACGATCGTTCCCTTCCCTAACTTGCTGAAAATACGTATACCATATCTTTCGCCAAAATGCAGCTTCAACCGGGAGTCGACATTTTTCAACCCAATGCCTTTTCTTTTTCCACTTTGCTCATCTTCAGATAATTTCGAATTATTATTTTCAATGCAAGAACGTAAACCTATTCGGATATGTCCAAGCTTCTCTTCGTCTAGACCTACGCCATCATCTTGAACAGCAATTAGAAGTTGATTACGGATTCGTTTGATTCTTACCTCAACGAGCCAGTTGCCTTCTTTTTTATGCAGTCCATGTTCAAATGCATTTTCTACAATAGGCTGGAGGGTGAATTTGGGAAGCTGGCTCTCAGCAGGCAAATCATCTTTCTCAACCAACACTTGACATCGCCCAGTAAACCGCTGCTCCTGAATAAATATATAGTTCTGCATATGTTTGAGCTCATCTCTAAACGTAACCAAATCGCTCCCCGTACTGATTGAATATCTTAATAAATCTCCAATCACCCGTGTAACTCGATAAATCTCAGGTGCATCCTTCTCTAAAGCCATTCCTCCAATTAGATGTAGGGTATTGTTGAGAAAATGYGGATTGATCTGAGCTTGCAGTGTCCTCAGTTGCGCAGTCTTAATGTCTATTTTCCCTTGATATTCTACTTCAATTAATTCTTTAATGCGTTGCATCATGGAGTTGTATCCATGCTCGAGCAGGCCAAGTTCATCACTGTTTTTGACTGATTTTAATTCAAAGCTTTGAATTTCTGCTCTTCTCATGGTTCGAGCTAGACTTATAATCGGCTTACTAATACGAAGCGAAAAAAGAATAGAGAGAATGATCGAGGCAGCAACAAATAAGCTCCCAGTGACAATACCGGCATTAATCGTAGCTTGTGCGCTGCGATTTATCGTTTCGAGCGGTATGGCTTTTATCAGGGTTAATTTACCATTGCTAACTTTCTGCATAAAAAAATAATACTTATTGGTTTTCTGAATGCCAAGACCACTATCAGGTACAGCAAGACTTTTTAATAGCATGGAAATATCTCCCAACGCCTGTTCATTCTTAGACCCAGATAATAATTCCCCTTCATCGTTGCTCAATAAAATGGAGCTGTCTGCTTCAGATCCAAGAATACTACCGACCTCATCCCAAACCTTACGGTTGATCTTAACGGAGAGACCACCCAGCAGCTTACGGTCTTCAAACCGATTCATACTGTGAAACGCATAAACTCCATTTAGTTCCTGCTTAAAATAAATATTAGTCGGGGTATCTAGCATTCGGCTCCAAGGTCCAGTCTGGATATCCATAAAAGAAATTAAACGGCCAACATAACTTACGGATAATGCCTGTTTGTTTTCATGAATATAAAGCGTAAAATCATCAATTTTACGGGAATTCGAATGTAATAATGAGGTTAGGGTATCACCAACATATTTTTGCGTTAGATATTGTACATTTAAATTTGGATTAGCTACTTGTTGAAGATTCCCCATTAATTCCGAATTGATTTGAACCGTATAAAATAAAATGTTCATCTGCTCAATAAGCTCATTCAGATATTGATTAGCCCATTCCATACGTGAGTTATTGGCACTAATCATTTCCTGTTCCACCGAATGACGTGTATTGTTGCTAGCAAGCCATGTTACAGTTACAACAGGTAGTGTAGTTAAACAAATCATCAAAACCATCAACCTAAAACGGATTCCTATTTTTCTTTTCACGAGTAGCCCCTCTCCCCAATTTTACGATCGATAAGAAACTATTCGTGTGATATAACGCGAATCCTCTAAGCAGCAGGATAAGATTTCAGCAAGCTTTTGTTAATTGGATTTACTGACGTTGCGATGGTTGAGTTACAGAATAAGCAGTCCAAGACTGTTTGATCCAGTTTTGGACTGCTTATTGTTGGTGCCCACTTATAAAACTACCACTATTAAAACTTGAATGGAATGAATCCATTTTATGTTATGCCTTTCCAGCTTTACGAATAAGAACGGATTTCACCGCTTGTTCTATTTCTTTGTACCCCGTACATCGGCATATATTTGATTGTAACCAATCTATAATTATCTTATCATCTGCATCAGGATGGGTTTCTGTTAGAGCATGACAGTTCATAATAAATCCGGGAGTGCAGTAACCACATTGAAATGCCCATTCCTCAACGAAAGCTTCTTGTATAAGGGTGTTATGTAAGCCTTCAATCGTGGTGATTTCAGCACCTTCCGCTTCCATGGCTAACATTAGACATGATTTGATAGGCAGTCCATTATATAGTATTGTACAAGCCCCACAATCCCCATTCTCACAGCCAGGTTTTGCTCCGGTCATTCCAAGGTTCTCTCTTAATACATAAAGTAACGTATTCGCTGTTCTACAATGAACACGCATCTTTTCACCGTTAATATGAAGTTCTACAATTAAATTGTTATTATTACTAGTTGGCAAGGTATTCCCCTCCCAATTGATGTATAACATCAGTAAGTGCACCTTTCAGAACCCATTCGCGGTATTCGGATGATGCTTTTATATCATTTAGAATTGGAGCAGGCAATCTTTTAACCGCTTCATCAATTCTGCTTTGAACTGACAGATGCCTGTTATTTATGACTTCCTCAATCGACTTAGATCGAAAGGGAAACGAGCATACGCCGCTGAAAGCAACTCGAATTTCTTTACCYGTATTCAGTGCTGCTAAAGTAACAAGTGGGTAGTCAATTGCTGCCTGTTTTCTTTTTTTCATAACTACGTAGGGCATATCAATAAACTTTTTGTCGATAATCGCTGTAACTAACAGTTCACTTGGTTTAAGGTGGAGAGTTTGATGGAACAATTGATGAATAGAAACCTCCCTGATTTCGTTTAACAGTGCGATTTGTAGCTTACAGTCCGTTAGCAAAAGAGGTAAAACCGCTTCTTTATAGATAAACCTGCYACAGATATTTCCACCCAAAGTAATCTTATTGCGTGTAGTCCTATCTGCAATTCCCACGGCCGATTCCCCAAGGAGTGGAAAGGTCTTTGAATCATATAACTCATTTAAAGTAAGAGCAGAGCCAAGCATCAATTTCTCATCTGCATACGTTAATGCTAGGCAATCTGAAATTCTTTTGATGTCAATTACAGCTCCGGTATATTGGATATTTATTCTTCCAAGTGAAATGATCTCTGTTCCACCGGAGTAATAAAGGGGCTGTTTCCCCTGCTGAGTTAATTGATGATGTAGGTGGACAGCCTCTCGAATAGTTGATGGCCTATAATATTCAAAATCATATGGAATCATACTGGGTCTTCCCCCTAGTCTTCCATATATATTCTGGAAAAAGTGGCAATCGAGTAAGCGCTGTTCCTGCTGCTCTGGATAGCGCGTCTGCGAGTGCAGCAGGCATGCCAATCAAGCCCTGTTCTCCTAATCCACGCGCACCATAGGGGGCTTCAAGACAAGGCGTTTCTACAAATACAACCTCATATTCTGGATTCTCCCCATACCTCATAAGATTGTAATCCCTTAGAGTAGGGTTTAAAACTAATGCGTTTTGGTCAAAAATAAATGTTTCTCGATTTGCAAAACCAAGGCCCATATTCATTGCACMCATAATTTGACMTTCGGCTCCTTTTTGATTCAGCACTTTCCCAGCATCAAGTACTGAAACTGCCTTCACAATTTTATAGGTACAATCCCTTGAGTTGAATTCTACTTCAACGGACTGTGCGCCTACGCTCCATTCCGGACCTGGACGGCCCTCTCCAGTTTCCGAATCTATATATGTCATAAGATTCTGCGTATAGGTACCTCTCCCGATAATTTGTCCTCCAATCGTATTACCGTTAGGATACGTATAGCCATAACAAATGTCCTTTATCTCGATTTGAATCAACGGATTGGGTACATAAAACACTCTTCCTCCGCTCACTTCTAAATCTTGAGCCCTTACTCTCAAAACTTGTTCTGCAATTACCTTTAATTGATAAATTGCGTCCGCAGCTGCATCAATGACTGCCCAGCCTGCCATTAATGTCCCACGGCTTGCAACCGTTTTCCAGTGTTCCGGAGTTGATGATGTATCAACCTCCATTTTGACATGGATTTGATTTACATCCATTTTCATTTGTTCCGCCAAAATCTGAGTTAGCACTGTTTTGGTACCTGTTCCGATCTCGACAACTCCGCAAATCAAATTGATACTGCCGTCAGGGTTAAACATTATGACTGCTCCTGAGCCGGCATTAACATCAATGGATGAGTTTTTCCAAAAACAGCTGATTCCCTTAGATCTTATGGTATATGGGTCAATTTTCTTTATTCTCCAAGTATCCCAAGAAATAATTTCTCTTAGCTTATGGATACAACCTGGTAAATCTCCCAAATTACTGTTGGTTAGCTGTTGTTGGGTCGGGCTTGTATCCCCTGGAGAAATGGCATTCTTTAAACGAAGTTCGAGGGGATCCATTTGTAGCTTTTCCGAAAGACAATCCATCGCCCGTTCCATAGCAAATGTCAGTTCAGAGTGGCCATACCCTCGATAAGCAGAAGCATATGGATGGTTTGTGTATATACATAAACCGTCACAATGTACATGTTCAATTGAGTAAGGTCCTGAGCAGTCTATAACCGCTGCATTTACAACATCAATCGCTTTATCTGAATATGCACCTCCGTCGAAATAATAAGTTATCACTGCAAACTTAAGCTTACCTTCTTTTGTTGCACCTAGCTTCACTTCCGCCTCAAGCCCAATATGAACTGGAGAAGTTATCAAGTCTGCTTCTCTCTGATTTTGTATCTTTACCTTTCTTCCTCCTACCGCTTTAGATGCTAAATAAGCAATGAGTTCCAATTGAATAGATGCCTTGCCACCGAATACTCCGCCTACCAATGGAGTATTAACAATAATTCGACTTGGCTCTAATCCAAAGTAAAGCGCCATATATTTTTTCACGGCAAATGGAGCTTGAGATGACGTTTCAATCACAACTGTGCCGTCTTTCTTAATTTCTGCCAACGCACATCGGGTCTCCATGGCAGCATGATCCGAAGGAGCGAACGCAACCGTTTGTTTAACAACGAACTCACTTTCATGCCTACCTATTTCTATATTTCCTTTCCTAACTTTGCTTATGTTTGCTATATTGGTGCCGGACTGAGGATTGGCATTATTGGTATGTTCATACTTATCCAAGTGCTCATGGATCAGTGGTGAATTTTTTTCAATTGCTGCTAATGGAGAATTAATAACTGGTAATTGATCATAAGTGACTTGTATAAAACTCGATGCTCTTGTGGCAATTTCCTCGCTATCGGCTACGACGGCGGCTATTATTTCCCCATGATATCTCACTTTATCAATTGCAATAATTGGTTTATCTCTTAGATCTTCCCCTGTTAGCACATCACAGTACGCTCCAGTTAAAATCGCACGAACTCCATGGATATTCCAGGCTTTGGATAAATCGATCTTCAAGATTCTGGCATGCGCATAGGGACTAATGACCAAGTTGCAGAACAGCATTCCAACTTGTATGAGATCTCCAGTATATCGGGCATTTCCTGTTACCTTATCCAGTGACTCTTTTTTGGGTATGCTCTTCCCGATATACACTCTTTCTTGTTCCATTGCCCACACCATCTCCGTTATATACTTGTTTGTTAATTATATGAGGTATAGCAATGGTTATTACAAGATAAGAACGATTGAATAAAGCCCAATATTCCTGCAGGAGCTAGTTAACATCCACGTCAAAAAATCCGATATGTTTTTTCTAAAGCGTACTTAAATAACTAATTTGGATAATTCAGTATTATGTACACACATATTATTCAATAGTTAGTTGTCGTTTTTACTTATGTAAAAAACCACATATAAAGGAACTTAATAAAACGAAGAGCTATTTAAGCTTGTGTTATTAAAATGGCTCTATTTGGGGAATAAAGATGGTATGAATATTTGAAGCATGGCCATCATGATGTAAAGAATTTCGGAGGATAACGTATGACCAATAAAAAAAATCAAACAAGTGTCTACACTGGGAAAATAATTTTGAAAATAGCTGTCACTTGCTCTTTATCGTGGGAAATAGGAAAACTATTAGGATCTGCACATCCTTATCTCGCTCCGTTGTCTGTAATCCTCTGTATGAAAAGCACACTAACACAATCCCTTCACTTTGCTATGAATCGTATGGTTGGAACAGTCATAGGGGTGGCTTTTACTGCAATAGTTCTCATTTTTTTTCCCAAGCCAAACGCTTTGATATTGGGTTTACTTATTTTTGCAGGTCTATGGATAGCCAAAGGATTACGAAGAAATCAGATTGTATCAGAACAGTTAGCAATAACCATTTTGCTCGTGCTTGTATTTGAACCTAAGTCTGGTAACTATATCGTTGACCGTCTTCGAGATACAAGTGTTGGAATTTTGCTTGCAGTTATCATACAATTGTACGTATTTCCGGCTAATTATAAAAAAGAAATTAAAAAGATGATCATTCCATTTACTAATCAATTATCAGAATTATTTCGGCGTACTGCTGGCTGGGTTCATCGGGGGTGTCATAAAGATGAAGGAGAACGGTTAACACAAGAGATTAAACATTTCCTTGAGATGAGCCAAAATACAGACAAGTCCTTAATGGAAATGAATAAAAATATGAAATATTATCCCCTCTCAGCACAAAAATACAGAACAATAACAGGTTATCAGAAACAATTAAACAGTTGGAGAGATGCTATTATGTATCTAGAATGTACGGTAAAAACCGTTGGCAAATGGTCTACTACCGGACTCATGTCAAATATGGATAGAAAAAATTGTTCTAAACAATTGAAAGAAATAGGGGAATTTTTCCATCATCAAGCCGAAACATTGGAAGCCATTAGGGGAGAAATGGCTATAGAACCCTTTAATATGTATGTCAAACCAATTTTTCTACATATTTGCCTTCCTGAACAAATAAATTCACCTCCATTTAACATCGTATTCTATCAAGATACGCTAGATCTTGTCAGGAGCTTAAATGAGATCAACAAACTTTAAATGTTCATTACTGTAAAGCAACCGAAAATTAGTAACTTGGATTACCTCTCTGTAATCCTTAGCTATTGTCGATTTAGAGGCGAGAAATCAAGATCAAGAATAGCATTAATGACAGGGATTGCCCAGATTCTGAAAAAGATTGCCAACAACTGGCCAGGGGGCCAATAGGATGGCAATCTTTGGAGGTATAGTGCTTTAGAGCTTTTTTATTTGCATTCGTATTTTACAATTCTGTTTACTAGTAAGTAAGCCCGACCAATCGCCTTGTAAAAAAGGGGTAGAATGCGCATGGATTATGGTATTACTTTCGATAAAGATACAGGAGGCATCACCAATATTAACATTTGAATCTCTAGAAACGTGATTGATATTGATATACCCGTTAACAAATGATTTCACCATGGCATCGTAGCGGTTGTCTTCATGAAATTTATATTAATCATAATAACCACTCCCTTCTATTTAGCCGCCTAACAACTACGAACTTTTTATTATAGGCTATTCACTTGAATCATAAATGTGTTCTATTCCAAAAAGTTCTATATGGTCAAGGGTGGAATATTGCATGGACTGTTGTATCATTTATGCAACCATACATATTCCGTTATGACTCTCTTCCCATTAATAGCTCGTCAATTTTCTTCATACGACTCTGTTCTCTACTTCTCATCGTCCTTTCCTCCTGCCTTAGGGAAACGATTAAGGAAACACACATCCCGATAATGATGATCGCAAATGGAAGAGCTGCTACAATGGATGCTGTCTGTAAACCACTTAAGCCACCGCTAATTAGAAGAACTATAGCAATAGATGACTGAAGAACTCCCCACACAATTTTCACTTTATTCGACGGGTTTGGATTACCTTTGGTTGAGAGCATGCCCAAAACAAAAGTGGCTGAGTCAGCAGATGTAACAAAAAACGTAATAATCAATAAGGTGGCAATAAAAGCAATAATCCCCCCCATAGGCAGCTGCTCTAGTGTTAAAAATAAAGCAGATGTAACATCCTTTTCAGCCGCGGCCGCAATCGGATAATGATCAAACAACTCTAAGTGCAACCCTGTTCCTCCGAATACAGAAAACCAAACGAAGCTAAATAAACTTGGGATCAAGAGAACACCTAATACAAACTCCTTGATTGTTCTGCCTTTGGAAACACGTGCAATAAAAGTACCGACAAAAGGACCCCAAGCTATCCACCATGCCCAATAAAATAACGTCCAGACACCAACCCAGGTTCCCTGTGTAAACGGAGTCATTCGTAGGCTCATGTACACAATATTTTGCAAATATCCCCCTAAAGTAGAAGTAAATAAATCCAGAATGAAGGAGGTAGGGCCAACTACAAATACGAAAGTCATTAGCAAGACGGCTATAATTAAATTGGTATTGCTCAATATTCGGATCCCTTTGTCCAAGCCTGTCGTGGCCGAGAGCAAGAATAAAACCGTAACCACTGCAATAATGACCACTTGAACAAATGGACTTATTGAAATACCGAACATATGATTTAATCCGCCATTAATCTGAAGTGCACCTAAACCAAGCGAGGTGGCAACACCAAATACAGTAGCAATGATGGCAAGTGTATCTATCACACCTCCAACCCATCCCTCTGATATCTTGCCAAGAATGGGTGAAAAGACGGCGCTAATTAGCCCCCTCTTACCTTTCCGGAATTGAAAGTAAGCTAAGGCTAGCGAAATGATGGTGTAGATTGCCCATGGATGAACTCCCCAATGGAAAAAGGAATAACGCATGGCTAGTCGTGCAGCTTCTATGGATGCTACAGAAGCTCCTTCAGGAGGGGATAAAAAATGGGATAATGGCTCAGACACCCCCCAAAAAACAAGCCCAATCCCCATTCCAGCACTAAACAACATAGCGAACCAAGATGCTGTTGAATATTCAGGCTCATCTTCATCTTTTCCCAGTTTAATCCTTCCGTACTTACTAAACGCAAGATAGAAAGCAAAGAGTAAGATACCAAACGTTGAAATTAAGAAAAACCATCCAAAATTATTAATCGAAAAGTCGAAGAGTGAAGTCGCGGAATCAGCCAGCTTATTAGGGGCAAGAGCTCCCCATAAAACAAAAGCCAAAATAATAACAATTGAAATATACAAAACCATTTTTATAACCATCCCTATATACTATTTTATATTAATCATTACCTAATTAGGAAATATAATGCATTAAAATGCCATTTCATCTGATCCGAAACAAAATATAGCCCATCAAACCACAGCTTTAAACACATAGTTGTGGTTTGATGAGCTCTTACTTTTTACTCTCTTCTATTTAAACTCTACAAGTTTCCATAAACAACTTAGGAAATGTATCGACCTACCTTTAAGGCAAAAGAGATGATACCTCATTGTTCGTGTTTATGTACGTAAATTGGTTAGCACCCAGGCCTCTATATGCACTCCTTGACTTATCCCCTTTTGTTACAACGTGTATCGACTCAGAGCCCCACTCTTTACAAATTTGAATATACCTGCTGCATAGATTAAAACTAATTTCAAATAAATAAACTTTACTTATTTGGATATCAGGGAGCACCCAAGTCGCGGCATCTTCGGTGTCAACCATAATAATCGAATCCACACCCATAGCTTCCAGCTTTTTCTTTCCATACTTATTGTTCGTGAGTGCATAATATTGAATGCCTTTTGAACGTAATAGATGAATGAAATCTTTTCCCGCTCGGTTCGGAGCATTGACCAGTACATACTCAGATGAATTGGATTCTTCCTTGTTTTTCATTTTACTTTTCCCCCTTTGAGAGGCAACGAAAATTAGCCTTTAAGCCACACTCCTCCTCGTTACCTCTACACAATTACGCTTACGAAGTTAGCTGTCGGATTCGGACCTGAGAATAGCCCTACTCAATACATCTGAGATTCACCCCAACTGTGCATGCTGCCATACACCTGCTTACTTGGTTCCCCCGCTCTTGCCTCGTGCAAGACTCAGCGCTTACCCATGCCTGCTTATTTCCGAATCATTTTCAACCAGAAGCCACCATGCAAGCTCTTTGGTTCAAGCGTAATAATAAACGCTTTCGAATCCACGTTGCGAATGCAGGCGTATAAAAACTTTTCATTTTTTCTTCGTGCCAATACTTCCAAAACCAATCGTTCTCTTCTATCATGCTAATCGCAGCGGCTGTATATTTCTCCCCTTTTAAAGTCAGGATCATACGGAGTGTGAAACAAGAAACATACACGATTTGAATGCCTAGAATGCTGCTTAATATTGCTAACACACCGCTTCACCTCTTTGATTACCGATGAGGACCTCACTAGGAAGATCCTTAAACATCATGTCATGATAAGCGTTCAGCGATAAAATCTGGTCTAGGTCCCTTACCTGAGTAAGGAGCATTGAGTTTATTCAGCATACTATTATATACAATGAAAACATTGCTGCGCGGATCTGGGGTAATATTACTATTTGAACCGTGCATTAAATTACAATCGAATAGGAGGATGGAGCCAGCTTTACCCGTAGGTGCAACAATACCGCCTTGTTTGGCAAGCTGTTTTAGACTCTCTTGGTCAGGAACCCCATATTCTTGACGGCGAAGCGAGGATTTATAATTCTCATCCGGCGTTTCCCCGACACAGGAAACAAACGTACGATGTGAGCCAGGTATAACCATAAGGGGACCGTTATTGGCATGATTATCTTCTAACGCAATTGAACAGCTAAGCGCTCGCATTCTCGGCATCCCATCTTCCACATGCCAAGTTTCAAAATCCGAATGCCAATAAAACTCTTTACCTGTAAATCCTTGTTTAAAATTAATTCTGGATTGATGGATATAGGTTTGGCTACCCAGAATTTGATTAACGATATCTTGTATACGTGGATCCGAAGCCATTTGTTTGAACACTTCGTCATCCCGATGCACAGCGAATATAGATCTAATTTCATCATTCCCTGGTTCTCTGATCACTTCAGGCTTCTGCACTTCTTTGCTTTGCTCCCAAAGTCTTGCTAGCTCTTGCTTCCAGAATTGAACCTGTTCCTCGGTAAAAAAGGATTCCAAAAACAAATAACCATTTTCCTCGTAAAATGTAAGCTGGTCCTTACTAATTTCTGTCTGATTAATTGTAGGGTTATAAACCACCAGATCCTGCCGCTCCAGTAGCTTTGGCTCCTGATAGATTCTTGATGGATAGCTGTCTTGCATGCTCGATCGATTCACCGTAATTTGCCCCTTGGATGTTAACATGGATTGCCACTCTCCTTATTAGATTGGGTCTAACGGGTATGTCCCTTCAGCATCATGAACTTCTCGGCCTGTTGTAGGCGGATTAAACACACAAATCATACGCATATCCGTTCTACCGCGCAGCAGATGTTTCTCATGACCGTTTAAGACATAGAGGGTTCCTGCGGAAATGGGATAAATCTCTTTGCTTTCGAGGACTTCAATCTCACCGTCTCCTTGAATACAGTACACGGCTTCAACATGATGTTTGTACCATATCTCTGTTTCAGTACCGGCTTTAATCGTCGTATCGTGCAAAGAGAAGCCTACCTGGTCACTTTTCACAAGCAATCGTGTACTATACCAAGTTTCTGTATCTACATGGAATTCAGTGCCGACTCTTTCGGCTAATTGTCTTACAATCATGTCCTGCTCCTCCTATGCCTGTTTACTTGTCAACTTTAATTCTGCAGCAATTTCTTCCATACTTTCTCGTAAAATGTCCAATCCTTGGACTAAGCCTGCTTCATCAATGATTAACGGCGGCATAATTTTGGCAACCTCACTGTCGGTTCCAGAGGTTTCCATGATCAGTCCCTTCGAGAAGGCACGTTCGGATATTCTCTCTGCTACGCCACTAATTTCGAAGACAATACCTTGCATAAGTCCTCTTCCTCTGACCTTCCCTTTTAATTGTGGGTAAGAGGCTACCATTTCTTGCAGACGGATATTCAGCAGCTTGCCTTTCTCCATAATACTCGTCGAGAATTGCTCATTCTCCCAATACCGAAGCGCTTCCGAGGCTGTAATGAAGGCCAAATTGTTGCCTCGGAAAGTACCGTTATGTTCACCAGGTTCCCAAATATCCAGTTCAGGTCGAATCAGTGTCAACGCCATTGGCAAACCATAACCACCGATGGACTTGGACAGACAGATAATATCCGGTTTAATTCCTGCCTCTTCGAAGCTGAAGAAAGTTCCCGTTCTTCCACAACCCATCTGTACATCATCGACGATGAGTAGAATACCTTGCTCTTTACATAACGTATCAAGACTGCGCAACCATGAAATGCTCGCCTCGTTGATTCCGCCTTCACCTTGAATCGTTTCCACGATGATCGCAGCCGGCAGCGAGACGCCGCTTCCCGTATCTTGAATATAATTTTTCATGTATTCAATTGTGTCGACGCCCTCACCCATATACCCGTCATATGGCATAGATACCGTATGATGTAAGGGAACACCTGCACCTCTTCGCTTGAATTTATTGCCTGTTACGGATAAAGCACCGAGCGTCATCCCATGGAAGGCATTCGTAAAACCAATAACCGTTGATCTTCCCGTCACCTTACGGGCAAGTTTTAATGCGCTTTCTACAGAATTAGCACCTGTTGGACCAGGAAACTGAATTTTATAGGAAAGCTGCCTAGGCTCCAAAATAATTCTTTGAAATCGTTCAAGGAACTGTTCCTTCGCTTCTGTTGCCATGTCTAGACTATGCGTAACGCCATCAGCTTGAATATATTGAATCAGCTTTTCCTTTAAATCAGCATTGTTATGTCCGTAATTCAATGCGCCAGCACCCGCAAAGAAGTCAATATATTCTTCACCTGTACGATCCCATAGCTTATACCCTTTCGCTTTTGTAAAAATAGTAGGAAAAGAACGGCAATAGCTGCGAACCTCAGACTCCAGCATGTCAAAAATATGTAGGGATGGTTTACTCGGATCTAATACTTTCATGAGTGAGTTCCTCCTAATTGTTGATTAATAGGTCCAATTTGTATCAATCGTTCATCCTCGTGTACATCTCCTGGGAACAAGTAGGAAGAGAATCCTTCACTTTCTAATAGTGGTGCTTCCATTTCTTCCGCCAATTTACGGAATAACCGGTTTGATGCTGCGTTGCTTGGTGAGATGGTTGTTTCTACATACCGTACCTCGGTACATGAAGCTCCGGATATTAACTCACGTAGAAGAGAATACGCAATTCCCTTTCCTTGATGCTCCGATGAAACAGCTATTTGCCATACAAATAGTACTTCAGGATTGGATGGTCGAATAAGTGAGGTCACGAATCCAACAATCTCCGTGTCGATTTCCGCTACTAAACAAGTATCAGTAAAATATTCACTCAACATGATGTAGCAGTAGGCTGAATTCACATCAAGCTTCTGACTATCCTTAACTCGCTGCCACATGTACCTGCCATCCTGCACGGTTGCTTTTCTAATTACGCAGTTATTCGTATCTAAAAGAGTCAAGAGGAATCCTCCTTCTTATTCGATGGATGTCGATACCTGCCCTACACCGCCCATAAACCAGGTTTGTCGAAAGCGACTTAGAAAGGATTGCAATCTAGGACTATGTGGATTTCCGAAAATCTGGTCCGGTGTTCCCTGCTCAACGATCGATCCGCCATCGGTAAAGAGGATGCGGTCCGCAATATCCTTGGCGAAATCCATCTCATGTGTGATCAGCATCATGGCCATATCCCTTTGCGCGGCAAGATCCTTGATGACGGAAAGCACTTCACCTACAAGCTCGGGATCAAGAGCAGACGTTGCTTCATCGAACAGCATAATTTTCGGTCGCATAACCACAGCTCTTGCAATCGCAACTCGTTGTTTTTGTCCGCCTGACAAGCGAGACGGATATTCCATCGCTTTATCGGCTAAGCCAACTTTGTCCAGCATCGCCATGGCACGTTGTTCCGCATCAGCCCGTTTCAAACCAAGGACATGAATTGGGGCTTCTATAACATTACCCAGCACAGTCATGTGCGGAAATAGATTGAAATGCTGAAACACCATACCAATGTGACTGCGAATTTGATGCAAGTGTTTATCATTTGCCGGGATTAACTTGCCCTTCACTTCTTGATGCCAGAGCATCTGTCCATTCACCTCGATGGTGCCTGCGGTTGGTCGATCTAACGTCATGAGCATCCTAGCCAATGTCGTTTTCCCAGAACCACTCGGTCCAATGACAGCTACCTTTTCACTAGGGAAAATATCCAGATCAATGTCTTTAAGAACTTGAATATCTCCATATGACTTACTGACACCACGATATTTGACAATGGGATTCCCATCTTGTGAAGCAGGTGTATTGAAACGTTCAATAGGGTTGCTGACTGACTTCTCTATTGCATCCATGTAAATACCCCTCTACTTATTTCTTTGAAAATATCTCTCTAGCCATCCAACAAGCAGTGATGAAGGATAGCTGAGTAGCAAGAACAACAGCCCCACTAGCGTAAATGCTTCCAAATAACGAAATGATCCAGAACCAATCGCTTTCGCTGTCTGTAAAAGCTCTACGAGTGTGATGGCAGACAGAATGGGTGTCTCTTTGAACATAGTAATTAAATAATTCMCCATAACAGGAATGATTGGCGGCAGCGCTTGGGGTAATATAATACTCCMCCACGTATGCTTAACGTTGAAGTTTAGCGCCCTAGATGCTTCCCACTGTCCCCTTGGAACAGCTTCAATGCCAGAGCGAAACACTTCAGACATATAGGTACTATAATGAATACCTAGCCCAATAACACCCGTGGTGAATGGTGAGAAGGAAATACCGTACAAGGGAAGTGCATAAAACAGGACAAACAATTGCACGAGCAATGGCGTACTTCGTATAAACTCCACCCACGCTAGAGCAGTTCCAGCAAGTACCTTACTTTGTGATCTGCGAGCCAGTGCTAGCGGCAATCCAAGTACGATGGCAATGAAAAAACCTACAAGTGTCGCTCCGATCGTGATMGGTAATACCTTCAAGAGTTGAGGAAAAATATGCCAAGCATAGTGCCAATCCCACATGCTAATACCGCCCCCTAATTGTCCTACGCTCCATGTAACGAATGATTAACGTTAAGGCATAGGAAAGGATAAAGTACAGGATCAGCATGCTGGTGAATATTTCAGTTGTCTTGGAGCTGTCGAACGTACGCAGTATCATACCTTGATAGGTAAGATCTGTGAGCGTAATTAAATAGACCAATGAGGTTCCCTTCAACAACTCAATTTGCAAATTGCCGAAGGAGGGGAGCATTCGAACAAATGCTTGTGGAAGAAGGATACGACGCATTCTTCCATACCGACTCATGTTCAGCGCAATGGCTGCCTCATATTGCCCTTTGGGAACTGAAAGAACTGAGCTTCGCACAACTTCAGAACCGTAAGCCCCATAGTTCAGCCCCAGCGCAATAACTGCCGCTGTCATGGCTGGAATCTGGATATCCAGAAGCATTGGAAGTGCAAAGTACAACCAAAACAATTGAATTAACAACGAAGTGCCTCGAAAAACTTCAACATATACCGTAGCTAAATTACGTACGAGCCAAAAGCCAGATAAGCGCATCAAACCAATAGCGAACGATATAATTGCTGAAAGTATAATTGCGAGCAAAGTAATTTCAAGCGTAACAAGTGCTCCTCTTGCCAACAAGGGGAAAAAGGAAAAGAAGGTCTGTAAGCTAAACATGCGATTACCCTTTGGACAGCTGTTCGGCCGTCATATCACCGGGTAATTCCTGATCCGTAAATCCGAATGGCTTCAATATTTCTAGTAATTGTCCTGACTTTTTCAGCTTATCCAATTCTGCGTTGAAGGCTTCTCTAAATGCTGTATCCTCCATACGAAATGCCGCCGCGCCATAGCCTCTAATGCTTTTCCCATCAATTTCTGGTTGTTTAAAATCCATCACCCGCTCTATCTTACTATCTTTGGCTGAGGCTAGTGATGCTTGTAAGGAAGGTCCTGTCATCGTTACCGTCTGTACACGTCCCGCTTGTAAGGCAGAAATAGCCGAGGGTTGATCTGGTACTGTAACGATTTGATCTTTGGCCACGCCAGATTTCACCAAGTATTCATTCTCGATAGCGCCTACCATAACAGCTACCTTTACGTCTTTATTAGCAGCAATATCTTTATAGCTATGTAAATTGTGAGGATTTCCTTGTTTAACTGCAATCGCTTCGCCAATACTGTACTCTGGATTTGCAAATGCAACTTCTTTGCTTCGTGCTGGGTTAACAAACATACCTGCCGTAATGACATCGAAGCGTTTCGCCTTCAATCCGGGAATTAAAGACCCGAATTCGGTTAAGACGCCGTTCATCTCATTGATCCCCATATTTTTCAAAATAACACGTGCCACTTCTACGGCCTCTCCCGTTAACTTACCGTCTGGCGTTGCATAAGCATACGGATTTTCATTCGCAAATCCAACTGTAATGAACCCTTGTTTTTTGGCTTTCTCAAGTGTATTCTCCTGGGTCGTTGACTTTTCATCGTTTGCATTTGTTTGGCTGCTTGTACTTTGGGATGTACAACCCACCACTGTCAACACGAGCAGTAAACATAGCGCGTACGAAAACAACTTATTCATTCAAAAACTCCTTTTTTCCATTAATTTGGGGCCCTACACAAGTGTAACATGATCCTTTATGTATCACACCCTTGGTTATCCTGCCTCAGAGTCGCTCAGCCCCTCTGTCCCTCCTTAAGCGTAAATAAGATGACATATGCAAGAAAAAACTCGCTTATCCCTCCAAATGCTCAATTATACGCAATATTCAAATTATATCGTTAAAGAAGAGAAATACCGCAATAATGCTCATTATCACGTGATTATTCTATATATGTTTGTATAAATGGCGATTTTTCGCTAAAATTATGTTAATTAGATCATTTACGGCTTATTTTCGAAAAGTTTAGGAAGCGGTGATGCTGAGTATGGAACACGGCAGTGGTTCATTAGGAAGTCTTATCCTTGTGGTTACAATTTCATTTGTCATTCCGATCCTTCTATATCATTTACGATTACGCGTAATCCCTGTCGTCGTCGCTGAAATACTCGCAGGCATCCTTATTGGAAAAAGCGGATTCGATCTGGTTGGTAATGACCCTTGGGTGGAATTGCTCTCTTTACTTGGTTTTATCTATCTCATGTTCCTAAGCGGCGTTGAAATCGACTTCTCTTCCTTCTCCAAACAAAAAGATACCACGCTCAAAAAATATCAACCAATGACTGTTGCGGTCATCATTTTCTTAGGTATCTTCGTTCTTTCAGGTGTGATGTCTTGGGGACTGGTGGCATTGGGTCTTGTTAATCGCGCATTTTTGACAACACTCATTATTGGTACGATCTCGCTTGGGGTTGTTGTTCCCGTTTTGAAAGAACGTAAGATGCTGCAATCGAACTTGGGACAAACCCTGTTATTAATCACTGTACTAGCTGATTTCTTCACGATGATTCTCCTCGCATTTTATGTAAGCTTTCTTTCTCGAAATATGACCAAGCTGGTATTTTTACTGTTGTTTTTTTTATTAGTCATTCTTATCTATAAGTTTGTTAAAAGGTTTGCTTCCGGCAAAGTTTTTCAAGTCTTGGGGGAAAGTTCCATTCAATTCGGGACGAGAGCTATCTTCACCTTGATAATGGCCATTGTTTTTCTTTCCGAAAGCTTAGGCGTCGAGAATATTTTAGGTGCTTTCCTAGCCGGAATAATTGTGTCGCTGATGCGTCCAAAAAAAGAATTTATCCATCAACTCGAGTCATTTGGCTACGGTTTCCTAATCCCCATCTTTTTCGTAATGGTCGGAGCCAAACTGGATCTCACTTATTTATTCAAAGATACGAAGATACTAATGGCGATTCCACTACTATTACTTGTGATGTTCCTTGCGAAGATGATTCCCATGCTCATTTTGAGAAAATGGTTTAGTTGGCGTGATGTTATCAGTTCTGGCATCCTCTTGTCATCTAAGCTTAGTCTTGTTATAGCTGCGGCTACATTAGCCTTAGATCTGCATATCATTGGTGAATCCTTTCATGGCGCACTCATCATGGTTGCGATATTAAGCTGCCTACTGTTTCCAACTCTATTTAATAAATTGGCTCCCGTGGTAACAGAAAGTAAGCAGTCCATTGCCATTATTGGATTAAATCATATCACACTCCCTGTTGCACAAGATTTCATGAAGGATGATATGTACCTAATTCGTGTATTTACGGCAAATGAGTTCGAAGAAAGCTCACGCGGGCATGAGCAACCTATTAGCGAGTTTGTTCAGGTTCTGAAAGAGATGACGGAATCACTGTTAGAGCAGAGTGGCGCTTTTGATGCTGATATCCTAGTACTTGCTACGATGGATGATGCCTTCAACATCCACATCGCTAGAAAAATAAAAGCTGATTCTGATAAGAGAGTTCTCGTTCGAATCGAGAGTCCTGAAACACAGCGTGAAATCATGAGTGAAGGATTTGAAGTATTCTCCACCCTCTACGCGGCGCGAACCGTGTTAAGAKCTCTGATCGATAGCCCAGGTGCGCTAAAGTTACTATCTGAAGAAGAAGGAACGATATTTGAGGTATCTATTCAACACCTGCCCTATCGCTCCACTTTCCTTCGTCAGTTACCAAATTTAGAAAATTTGTTGATTTTGCGTATATACCGCGGCCAATCGTATCTGATACCACATGGGAATACTGAAATAAGGTTAGGAGATCGTTTACTGGATAGTGGCCCACCAGAGCATGTCGAGGCATTTCGAGCAGCAGTAAGTTAACCAACTATCTTAGGAGGACTAATATTGAATCAACGTATTTCTTACACGCATTTGCAAAAGCTTGATGGGCAACAACAAAATAAATTACGCGAATTGTGGGAGCCGCAAGAAGGCGAATACATGGCCACAGGTGACCATGAAGAAATGATTTATTTTTTAAATGGTGTACAAAAAAATAAGTCACTTCCCTTGCTGTCTCTTGGTCAAATGATGGCTTGCTTGTCTCAAACTGGAGACAAGTTATCTGTAAATTTTTCTGAGGATACTTGGGAGGTTACGATTGACGGTAAAACTTTTCAAGACTTTGAATTATGTTCTGCTCTCTTCGAAGCGCTTATCTCTAACTTATAAGCAAATATTTTAAATGCCTAGAGCCCTCCGAACAAATCCTGCTGAATAGAGTTGGGTTTGTTCGTCTTTGGGTAGTACTTCCTTTATAATTTTGCTGTTTTTACACTTGATTTGTTGTTGCAGGTTTAAAATCTTGATCATTAATCGGTGCATCGATGAAATCATTATCATTAATAAAGTTCCATACATTTATTGTTATAGAATTTCCAATAAAAAGGCCATTTCCTAAATTATTCTTACTATGTGCATCCCAGCTTGATTGGGCATTTTCTCCAATACCTACTGATGCATTTCTTTGCTGATTGTTGATGTTTATACTGTTAAATAAGATTGAACTGGGCATAAATGCTCCTCCTGAATCCTCTGCTAATTGCCAATTTTTTCCATACTAAGCGATAAGGTTCTTTGTACATGTTGGTTCTATGAACAATTAGTGATTTTTTATTGTATTCGCCTATAAAGTAATTGTTACTAACTTGGCGTGGCAATAGCTTAAAACACACTTAAAGTTCGCTCCGCTTTTCTCCAGCAACAATTTGAGACACAGATGCCCATGAAAATGAATACACTACATCATAAAAGTGAATGAAAKGGAGTGGGAATCGGATGAAACGGCTGCTCGACAGCATCAAATTATTAATAGTGCCGGTTGCCTTGTTAATTATGAGGCTTACTCGGGCATCTTTCAGGCATCTCAACCTCCCCCTCGCAAACACCGCATGCGCGCAGACGTCTGATATTTTGCGGTCAAACCTCCTAAAGGATGAGTTTTATGCCGAATGTATTTAACATTTTTAACATCAGAATCAATGAAGTCGCTACTGGTGGCGTCGTCAATTTCGGAGACAACCTATTGCGCGGAAATGCGGCAAATTCTAAAGCAGTCGGCGGCAACACTGTCATTGGGGACGCCACTTCTTCCGTAAATACGGACCGAAACAATGTTCTGGATCCGGATCTCAACGATCAAGGAAACAGCAATCTCGTATAGGAGAGCGCAAAAAATGAACTTTTATATTAACAATATTAAAATCAACTCCATCGCAAACCTAGGTGCCCTCAATATCGGCTTCAACATTCTGTCGGGCAATCAGGCGACAGAAATTGCG
Organism: Paenibacillus sp. 01T442; assembly: GCF_056398345.1. Taxonomy (NCBI): domain Bacteria; kingdom Bacillati; phylum Bacillota; class Bacilli; order Caryophanales; family Paenibacillaceae; genus Paenibacillus; species Paenibacillus sp. 01T442. Next base: position 87,037 of record NZ_JBFTPF010000013.1, on the reverse strand, counting down.
GAAGGCATAAATGAGAAGACTGCCAATGTAGTGCCAGATGAAGAGTTGTTGCCGCCCCCACATCCTGTGGTCAACACCACTTGATCGCTGAGAGTAAAGTCATATCTGAAGGAGGCGGCATCATGTACGATGCAAATGTTTATCTGCATTCCTGTATTTGCCAATTTGAGCAAAGGATCACTATGCTGGAATTTAAGCAATCCGAGTTAGAGGCGGAAAATCAACGTTTGAAGGATCAATTGTTTGGGCTCAAAGATACGCTGAACAATCCGGCCGAACCAAAGCATACAACGCCTCCAAATATTACCTACAAGATTCAGGAACTGCACGTTAATGAGCTTAAAGGTACATTAAACATCGGTATAACTTCAACCGCAAATACCGAACAATTGCGCGATATGATTGAAAAACTCAAAACTAATCAGGGAAATATCGCCGAAAATATGGTTTTTTCACAAGATACAGAAAGCCCCTAATAATTGATTATGAACATCAAATATCCCTCACCTGGCGGTTGGAGAAGGTTCCGGGCTAATTGTTGGCAAAGATCATCTTTTTAGAGTTTTTCGACAGCTTAAACATAAGCTTCTCTTTTGTAAGTACAAAGAGGAGCTTTTTAGCCGTTCAATTCCCCATCTTACTTCAAGTGATTTCCCGGAAGAACCCGCCTTAATCTTGCTGATCTGAGTATGATGCTCCGGAAGGCATTGGTGTTTTGTATTGTATGCAAACTATATTCTATTAGAGTTCTATTCAGTAAAACTATTAAGCTTAAATAGTAATGTATTATGTAACCTTTCCCTCACTTTTTTATACATATTAGAATTGAAAAAATAATATATTGCTGGTTAACTATCAACTAAGAGTACTATTGCTTATAAAACAAAAGACCCTAGCACTAGGCTAAGGATCTTAGATTTAGGGTTAAAAGTATTATGATCCCAATGGCACAAAATATATACTCAGTTATTTCGTTATAAATATAATATTGCATTATAAATAAATTTTATCTTATATATTACATCATTAATGAGGATGTCAAAATATGAAAATTTGAAGGGCTGCCGGATGTCGGCAGCCCTTCAAGTTGCATTAATCTTTTAATAACTCATACACTTCCGTATCCAACTTCTTGGCAAGTTCTGGATTGTATGTTTTCTCATAAGCTGGCTCAACGGTTACTTTTCCTCCGTAGAAGATGACATCCTCCACCTCATAAACATGTAACGTAACCACACATAACTTCATGGTTTTCTCAATCACTCCAGATACCTCTGCAGCACCATACACCGCGTAACAGCTTCCGGCTCCTATGAAGTTAAGAACCACATTCGGATTATTACGGATATTCTCAATACTAGAGGCTTTATGGCCCAGTGCAATCTTTACTTTAGTTCCGTCTTGAGATGCAAGCACCCAAGATACAGCACTAATTTTAGGCAAACCTGTATTCACGTCGATCGTAACCATCGTTACAATTTTTTCACCTTGTAGTGAAGTGACTAAATCAGAACTCAGTTGCTTCGCAGAAATTACCATGCTTTTTCCCCCTTTTCTAAATGGTGCTAATTCTCTACGCCTACTGATAGACCGAGTTCCAACTTACCGAAAATCTCCCCTACATAGTGACATCATCATTTTCGCATGAGACCGTTTTAGCAAGTTTCATGCATCTAATAAACTATAGCCCTCAGGGAATGTTCAACCTCATTGATGCTTTCAGAACTTTTCTTATTACTTTCAAATAATGCTTCTACTGTTGCCAAAAGCTCTTCGATTGCAGCGGCTGATTGTTCGGACACGGCAGCGAGGTGCTCTGTGGAATCTTCGATGGTTTCCACGGTATGGTTCATATCATCCATGTGGCGACTGTAGCTATCGGAAATTATATCTAAATTGGATATCGCATGATTGATCCTTTCGAACGTCGCTTGGGTATTCCTCGAGATCGTATAGCTCTCTTCCATCTGAGAAGATACATGTTCTATTCTATCTAGGTTTTGATTCGAAAGATTTGATAATTGCTTCAAGCATTCCGTAATCCGATCTGCTGCATTCGATGATGTATCTGCCAGCTTACGGATCTCAAAAGCGACAACAGCAAACCCCTTCCCTTGCTCTCCGGCTCTAGCAGCTTCAATGCTTGCATTAAGCGAAAGCAGATTCGTTTGGTTTGCGATTTCTTTGATTGTCTGGCTGAATTCGCCAATTTGCGCAATTTGATTAATTAGGGTATTAAATTCCTCAGTCATGGCGCCTGTGTTATTTTTAAACTCAGTTAAGGTGTGAATCAACGTCTCAATCTGCACATGTCCCGAATGAGATAGATCCTTCGTACTGGCACTTTCCATTCGAAGGGTATTCGTCGAAGCGGACATCGTCTTAATCATCTTGGATAGATCTCCAACTCTGTCGTTTATGGTAATTGTTGATTCCATCTGTACATTGGATCCGCTTGCAATTTGTTGAAACGATTCTGTCATTTCTTCGAAAGATTTATTATTTTCCCTGCTGTTTTGGGTAATGAGTGCCATATTCTCCGAGATCGTTTTTACCATGTTCAAGATAGCTATTTTCTGATGTTGTTGGATGAACATCAGTTCTTCTGTTGTGTTGCGAGATTGCGCCATCTCACGCAAAACATAATTCGTTACACGCAGCAAGGAGAAAAGCACAATGTTAATCAAAATAAAGTAGATAACATATTTAGAAGCAAGATCACTCGACAGCTCAAATTCTTTCATCGTCTTGATCATGTAAATCAGCAATCCTAACCCGTAAGCACTTGCGGCAATCATCAAGGATAATCGCATATAAATTAAAGTGATGATGATGAAAAAATAGATTTGGAATATATTCGAGAGATCGGGCTGGGTGAAAACCATGACCGTTGTATTGGATGCAGTTAATCCTACGGCCAGGTAGCAAATATAAGGTATGAAACGCTTAGTAAAATGCAGTGTTCCGAAGACAATAGTAAGGACAAAACAAGTTCCTACGATGATTAACGGGCTTCCTGTTACTTCCTTTAATGCAACCAATGATAACAAAGCGAGCAGTAAAACAAATAACAAAGCTATAAACACAACATGATTTCGGCGAACCCAATCTCTTTCTTGGGGAGTCAACTGATTTTCTCGTGACGATCTAGGAGAAAAATAACGAAGATATGAGATCATTCGCCCATTCCTTTTCTACTTATTTAATCATGTCCAAGCCGAGTCAGTATATAACAAATTAACAAACTGTTAAACGAGTGCTTTTTTCTGTTCTGCAAACCGGGCAGCGACATCATAAATCAAATCTTCCTGGCCGCCAACCGCCTTCATTTTGCCGAGTTCCACTAAAATATCGCGCTCATCCACGCCGAATTTTTTCGCCGCTTCTTCCGTATGAAGGAGAAAACTTGAATAGACGCCGGAGTACCCCATAATCAAGCTTGAGCCCGTTATCTCCTGCGGACGCTGCATATATTTCGCAACGATATCGTTCGCTACGTCCATAATTTTGTACAGATCTATTCCCGTTCGGTAGCCCAATCTTTCAAGCACTGCCACCATGACTTCTGTCTGCGTATTTCCACTTCCTGCCCCGAGGCAGCGCAGGCTTCCGTCGATGTAAGTCGCCCCTGCTTCTACAGCAGCAACTGTGTTCGCCATTGCCATAGATAAATTGTTATGCCCATGGAAGCCTATTTCGCATGATAGTGCATTCTTCAACGCAGAAATCCGCTCTTTTACTTCGTGAGGCAAGAGCGTTCCGGCAGAGTCTGTTACATAGACGACTTCAGCCCCATAACTTTCAAATAATTTGGCCTGCTCAACAAGTACGTTAACTGGCGCCATATGCGCCATCATTAGAAAGCCAACGGTTTTAAGCCCAAGCTCACGACCTAGTTCAATGTGTTGGCGTGCAACATCTGCTTCCGTAACGTGTGTCGCCACGCGTACCATCTTCGCTCCTGCTTTCACCGCATTCTGAAGATCTTCCTTGATACCGATCCCKGGGATGAGCAGAACGGATACCTTGGCATTGCTGCTTTCGTCCACTGCCGCCTCGATTAGCTTTAATTCGTCGACTTTGGAAAACCCGTATTGCAGGGAAGAACCACCAAGACCGTCACCATGTGTAACTTCGAAATAGTTGACGCCTGCCAGATCGAGTCCGCGTGCTGTTGTTCTCACCTGTTCTTCCGTGAAAGCATGCCTTATCGCATGGCTGCCGTCCCGCAGCGTCACATCCAGTATTTCCAAACTCCGATTCGCCATGATGTTCCCTCCTTTATTTGTTGGTCGCAGCATTCGCCTGCTTCGCTATCTCATTTCCTACCTTTGCCGCAGCAGCGGTCATAATATCCAGATTTCCGGAATAGGAAGGGAAAAAGTCACCCGCGCCTTCCACTTCGATAAACACAGAAATTTTCTTTCCATCGATCTGTGGTTTGCCGCGCAGGCGGTAGCCCGGAACATACGTCCTTACTTCTTCAGCCATTTTTTCAATAGAATCAATAATTTCCTGTTCCTTGCCTTCTTCTTTGACGAGGGCATGTATCGTATCACGCATAATAATCGGCGGATCGGCCGGATTTAATATGATGATGGCTTTGCCTTTTTTTGCGCCACCGACTTCCTCGATCGCTCTGGCGGTTGTCCGTGTGAACTCATCAATATTCGCACGTGTGCCTGGTCCCGCGCTTTTGCTCGCTACAGTAGCAACAATTTCTGCATATTCAACCTGGCATACACTGTTGATCGCGCTGACGATAGGAATCGTTGCTTGTCCACCGCAGGTCACCATATTCACGTTAGACTTGTCTAGATGCTCATTGAGGTTCGCCGTTGGAACCGTAAAAGGGCCAATCGCGGCTGGGGTTAAATCAATTACTTTCTTCCCAAGTGCAATCAACTTCTCACTGTGGAGCTTATGTGACTTCGCAGATGTTGCATCAAAGACGATATCAACAAGTCCCGGACACTCCAGAAGACGCCCCACAAGTCCGTCGATTCCATTGTCAATGGTTTCATAGCCGCGATTACGGGCCCGCGCCAGTCCTTCTGAATCAGGATCTATTCCGACCATAACACTCATTTCTAAATACTCACTGCGCTCAATCTTATACATTAAATCGGTTCCGATATTGCCGGAGCCGATAATTCCCACTTTATACTTGATCATGGTCACTCCCCCTGCTTTTTAAAAGTAGCCGATACGGATCCGATTTTGGCAAACTCTGCTTTAAACGTATCCCCATCCTCAATTGGAACAGCCCTGGAAAGTGCTCCTGACAGGATCACTTCGCCGGCATGCAGAGAAATATCGTAGTGCCCGATTGCATTCGCCAACCAGGCTACAGCTCGCGCTGGATGGCCCATGACCGCTGCGCCTGCCGCCGAATCCATGAATTCGCCGTTTTTATAAGCCACCATACCTAGCAATGGAAGATCTAATTCACTTAGTTGAACAGGCTTTCCTCCGATAATGGCTGCCGCTGAAGATCCATTGTCTGCCACGGTATCCTCATACTTGATCTTCCAATCTTCAATACGACTATCAATAATCTCAATTGCCGGTACTACATAATCCGTCGCTTCGAATACATCTTCAATCGTCACACCAGGACCCTTTAAATCCTTTTTCAAGACGAATGCAATTTCAAACTCAATCTTTGGCTGAATAAAGCGGTCCAGTGGAACCGTTTCACCGTCTTTGTACATCATATCATTCAGAATAAACCCGAAATCCGGTTCATCCACTTTGAGCATATCCTGCATCGCTTTACTTGTCAGTCCGATTTTTTTTCCAATAATGACTGCACCCATTTCCACCTTTCGGCGGATGAATTCAAGCTGGATCCGATAGGCATCGTCAACCGATACCGCTGCGTCAGATGATGTTAGTGGACTAATCGGCTTTTTCGTCGTTTCCGCTTCCATGAGAGCGACAGCTACTTTTTGAATATCCATGTTCAGTTCTCCTTTATACCATAAATTCCCATTTTCGCTCATTCCACTCTCTCTTATAAGAAGAAAAGCTCGCAGCATCCGGGATACGGCGGTGCCATATAATGGTTAACCGCCCTTGAATATGCTGGCCTATCTCTGTAACAAATCGAAGAGATAGGCGTTCATTGTCTTGAGTCACGATCACTATTGCTGGTTCTGATTTCATGCCATTATGAATGGTAACCGCGTAGCGACCCGGTGCAGGCAGTGTATAGTAGGGTCTTAGCTGAAGTGAAACACCATCCCAGTCACACTCCACTTCGTATAAGCGTCCGAGAAAATCGGGCAGATCCTCCACAGTTCCTTTTGACAGCTTTTCACGAATGCATGTTGAACTGATTTTTTCACCTCGGCTCTCAACTTTAGGCACTTGTGTCACTTCAATGAGACCGCCGGAGTCGCTCTTCAACCGCCCCATATTCCCTACTCCCTTGTGTCCGTAGGAATAATCAAATCCAGCGACTACATGAATAATACCAAAATCTGTCAAATATTGGGATGTGAATTGTTCAGGTGAAAGAGAAGCAAAACCTATATCGAATTCAACGATATAAAACGTATCCACACCTAATGTTCGAAGCACTTTTTCTTTGTCAGAAAGCGGCATTAAATAGTCAACCTTCGTTTTCCCTTTGGATAAAACAATTCTTGGATGCGGGAAGAAACTCATGACCGAAAGAGAAAGTTTTTTTTCTTCAGCTATACCGGCAGCTGTCTCAATCACTTTTCGATGTCCAATGTGGATACCATCAAAAAATCCTATGGCAATTACGCTCGGTCTTGCTTTTTGCTGCCAATGCGACAGATTAGCCGGGTTTACATATACCGTCTCCATGCAGTCCCCTTCTTTCATTAGTGATCTACAATAGACCGCCTGACAAAACCGGCTTTCCGTCAAGTCGTTCAAACAATACTTCTTTATGATCCTTCAGTGGCAAAAATCATCGATAATTCCTGCTGATTGGCCCGCTAGAATATTGACAGAAAATGTTTTTCACTATTTACCGTTTCGTAAATGCGCTTAAGCTTCGATTGTTGGATTATTATCCGGATCCATGTCCATCTGATCGCCCCAATAAGTAAACCCAACATCCATATCCTCTAAGCCCCACTCCACTGGCTCCCAGTCCGGTTCAAAGATTAAATAACTGCCGGTAAACAACTCTACTCGCAAGCCGCTGCCCGGATCTACAACATATATATACATCGCTTGAGAAATACCATGCTTACCTGGGCCTTTAAACTTTATGCCATGCTCGCTCAGGATGTCTGCCGCACGAAGAATATCTTGGCCGTTGTCAAGCCAATAGGACATATGGTGAATTTGATTCGTTGTCGGTGATGTCGGATCGCTGCTGACCGCAACATCGTGAACCAGATTCGTCACACTCATCCAGCCAGCTACAAGAGAATCATCGGGGGCTTTGATATATTCACGCATTTTAAATCCAAGCTGCTTGGCTAAATAATCAGTAATAACTTTGGCATCCATGGAAGTTAAGATATTGACATGGTCAATTCTTCGCGGCGATACACCCTGTCTCCATGACTTATGTCTTTGATTTTTCAACACAGAGCGCGTGGAATCTTCAGCAAAAGGTTTCGTCATTTCAAAGTAAATTTCAAAACAATGCTGGCTCGGCAATTTAAATCGGATCGCTCTACCTTGTCCCGCTTCCTCTCCCGCTTCAACCCACTTCACCTGTGTACCCGCGGCTTCCAGAAGCTTTGCAAAGCCTTCTACATCCTCCTGACGTTTTGCTTTCCAGCCAATATGGTCTACATAAGCCCTGTCTCCAGCTGTTATCGAAAGGGTATGATGCTCAAAATCTCCCCATGCTCGTAAATATACCGTACCGTCTACGACTTCCGTTTCTTCTAAACCAAGCACATCCTTGAAAAACCATAGTGATTTCGTAAGATCCGGCGTGACGAGAGCTACATGTCCTAACTTGGCAATTTCAGGTAAATTCATTGAAAAACCCTCCTTCAATTTGTGGTTCTATCTGCCGTTCCGGCTGTCCATTAAACAAAGTAAGAATTCGGTTCCTGCCCGCACAGAACTCGTCCGTACGTTTCAATTAAACTGGATGCCGTAATGAACCCATGTAAATGCAGTGCCATAAAGTCACGATAAACTCTTTGCAAAGGGTTTTTATCATAAGCGAATACGGACCCGGCTCCTTCTACCAAAAGGTCAATCGCTTCCTTGCACAGTTGATTCACGTAACCAAAATCCGCTTTCACTTTCACAATTTCTGCCGTATCCATTGTCTTGCCCATTTGCGCATAAGCATCCATTTTATCGACCGCACGATAAAGGTGCAGCTCGGCAGAATCAATTTTCAATTGCGCTTGAGCGATTTGCCAATGCGTAATTGGCGCTTCATTCATTTTGCTGTAGAACGTGTTACCGATTCCAGCTTTTGAAACGCGTTCCATATGAATATCCATGGCCGCCTTAGCCATGCCCAAAGCAGGCCCGACAATCGACAAAGTAAGCGATGGAACAAAGGAAGTTTGGTATAACGGAATATCTTTAAGCTGTTTCGATGTGTAAAGACCTTTGCTTGCCAAACGATCGAGCGATACCCGGTGTTCAGGAACAAAGATATTCTTCACTCTTACACTGTTGCTGCCTGATCCCCTTAACCCCATAACATGCCAATCATCGAGAATTTCCATTTCGTGACGGGGAACGACCATAATAGCCATTTCCATATTCCCATCTTCATCAGCAATCGGGAATCCGAAATACCCCCAATCGGCATGAAGACATCCTGAAACGAACGGCCATTGCGCTTCTTCGATGAAATATCCACCTTCAACACGTTTAATTTCAATTTTTGTCGGCTTAAAGTTGCCGGCTAAAATAATATCTTTGTCCATTGATGCAAAGATATCGTCCAGCGCTTCCTGCTTAAATGCAAACGCAATCATATAATCCCTAATATTAGTCAGCGATACAAACCAACCTGTTGATCCACATCCACGGGATATTTCCGTTAAACACTCTGTAAACGCTCTCATATTCAATTGAAGGCCACTATAAATTTGCGGCCGTAGTATTCTTAGAATGCCTGATTCTTTCAAATCATTTAAGGTATCTTCGGGCATTCTTTTGATTTTTTCCATCTCTTCAGCACGTTCGCGCAATTTAGGAATAAGAGCTGTAGCCCTTTCTACCAATAGCTTGCTTGTTTCCAATACGCTTTGTTCCATATAGAGCCTCCTAGTTAGAATCATTATGGACGTACTTTTCCAGCACAATGCTTGCTACCCGACTATTATGCATTTCCATCAGGCTTTTGGCCATCTTGCTGTTTCGATCTTTCAGGCTATAATAAATCATCCAATGCTCGGTTTGCGATTTCTTTCTCTTTTCGCCAACGAACAAAATATCCGGGTTGCCTACATAATTCAAGTAATCCCAAAACTGCTTGGCGAAATTTAACGTAAAATGCAAGTTTGAAGCTTCATAGATTGTGCGATGAAACTCCGTGTTGAGATTGGCATAGTTTTGATTAGTCATTTCCGGGCGTTCCATTTTAACCAACAAATTTTCCAGTTTGGCCAACTGCTCGTCGCTAATTTTTAATGCAGCCTGTTCCGTCATCAAGTACTCCAGATTGGCGCATACCAATAAACGCTCATGCACTTCGTCGTAGTCCGGCTTCTTCACAAATACGCCAACCTGAGGAATAATCTTAAGGAATCCTTCATCTTCAAGCTTCGATAAAGCCTTGTGTATGGGCGTACGGCTTATGTTCAATGTCTCTGTAATTTCATTGACATTGATCGCAGTATCCGGATCCCAAGTACCGTCAGTGACAAGTTTTTTAATATAGCGGTAAGCCTTATCAATTTTCATATGTTCAACATCCTCGATCCTCATTAAATTTGATATCTCTATATTAGGGTAGTTTCTTGTGAAATTCTAGTAAAGCTCACTGAACATGCACCCAATAGATCAATCTATCAAAAAAGAGAATCCAGCAGCTCACTATTAAATTTCACCGTCAAAAAAAATTGACGTTAGCTTCACAAATTTATCTTTCTGCTCAACCTGTGCCCAATGACCGCAACGCTTTAAGCCATAAAGCTGAGCATTCGGCAAATATTGCATCATGGAAAGACTGCTTTCAAAAGGTACAAAGCGATCCTCATACCCGTGTATGAGCAGAAATGGATGCTTCATCCGTTTAAGGGCTGATGGAGKGATGAGCAAATCAAGCGGATTCGCATGCGCAAACGTTGATTCATAGGATCTGCGGACGTCAGGCTTATTAAACATTTCCAACCGTTCCTTCACAATTTCCTTTAACTTATCTTCCAAAATGCTTTCGTCGTACACAAACCATCTCAATAAGTTTTCAAATGCAACTGGATCGGGAGCCTTATGAAACGTTGATAATCGATAAAGCTCAGGTGTGAACTCATATTTGCCGCCGCCGGCCCCCATCAATACAATCCGGTCAAATCGGTCGGGAGCGTGCATGACCAGATGTAACGAAATAACTCCCCCAAGGGAATTACCTACTAAATGTGCTTTTTTAATCTCCATGGCATCCATCAGCGCAATAATTTGACTAACTCGCTCGTTCATCCACTCTATGCCATTTTTCGGTAGATCTTCGGGATGCTCGGTATTTCCAAAACCGAAGATATCAGGAGCAATCACATGATATTTGTCTTCAAAGTGAGGCAGTATATCCCTCCAATTGGTCTGTGCGCTAACCCCCGGACCGCTTCCGTGAAGGAAAATGATCGTTTCCGAAGATTTATCCCCACCTTCATTAAGAAATGTTTGATAATTTCCTGTCTGAATCTTCCTGGTTGATACCGTCGCCATAAATTGCAACCTCGCTTCTGAAATTATATCACTATAATTTTAGTTATTTAATAAATTGCGATTTTTCCATAATTAATTGATTTTTAAGCGCTTTCAACATCTAACTGTAATTTTAATGCCTAATTTATTAGCTGTCAATATATTAAAGCCAAATACTTATTTTGAATTATTTACTGCAGCATTTATTCACTCTATAACGCTAAAAAGGCTGACTTAAGCCTATGCTCGAGGCAGCCTTCTTTCCTTTTATACCAAGATAACTGATATCGGAAACGCAGTCTTATCAACTAGATAAACTTTTCAGCTTTTCAGTAAGAGCGGGAATCACAGTCCTGTAGTCGGCAATGATACCCATATTGGCACGTTTGAAAATAGGGGCATCTGGATCCAAGTTAATTGCGACAACGGTCTTCGCACTTGTCATACCGGCCAAGTGTTGACTGGCACCAGAAATTCCAACGGCTATATAAAGGTCTGGAGCGACGACGGCTCCAGTCTGTCCTACCTGTAGGCTAGATGGTACCCACCCGGCGTCACAGGCTGCACGCGAGGCACCTACCGTTCCGCCCAACACGTCCGCAAGTGCCTGCAGCTCCTTAAAACCATCAGGTCCGCCAAGGCCGCGCCCGCCGGAGACGATAATACGAGCATCCTCAAGCCGGATGCCAGACAACGTCGCTTGGATCTTCTCGACCAGCTTCGTTACTGCTTTCGCTTCCGATACAATGTAGTCGACCGGAATGATTTCGCCCGTGCGAGTCGTATCGGGAATAGACGGATCCTGGCTCCTTTGGCGCATGCCAACAACAACTTTAGACCGGCTGGTTGTATACTCCCCGTATGCCTTGTCACCGTAAATCGGGCGAATCCATGTCAGCTTGCTGCCATCCGTATTGAAATCAGCTACCTCTGTAATGGCAGAAGCGCCAAGACGCGTGGCCACTCGACCTACAAGATCCTTGCCCACCCTATCAAAGGAGAGGATAAGCACGTCTGCATCAGACTTTTGCAAAACGGCGCAAAGGGCATCCACGTACAGTTCAACATGGTACTCGGCTAGTGAAGGGCTGGAAACGGTGTAAGCTTTGCTGGCCCCGCAGGCGATAGTTTCCCCAGCGGCAGCTGGGGCCGCCGGTCCTAGCAGGACAGCTCCCACTTTCCCGCCGGTCGAGCTAGCCAGACGGCGACCAAACGCCAGTGCTTCCCGAGCACCCGAGCTTAGGCTTGCTCCCTCCAGATGTGCATATATAAGAATTTCGGACATGGTTACCTCCTAAATGCTTTTCCGTATGGAAAAGCTGGCATCGTAAGCGTAAGCTAAATAATCTTGAGCGCCAATAGCTTGTCAGCCAACTCACTAGCAAGCTGAGATCCATCTTTGCCAGGCAACACCTCGCAGGCGATATCCCTGTTCACGACGTAGGCCCGTTCCAACTTGACGCCGGGTTGACACTTCGCTGTATCCAAATTAATCTCCGCCGCCTCCAACAGTTTAATCGGCTGGCTCTTGGACAATCTAATATCCTTAACTTTGGGTAACCGGGGGACATTGGTCTCGGAGCTAATGATTGTGAACACAGCAGGAAAAGGAACGCTTATAATGGCATGACCACCCTCTGCCTCACAGGTACCCTTTACACTGCTGGAATCCACCTCCAAATTAGAGGCAAGCGTCACACACGGAATAGCAAGCTCTTCAGCAATAACAGGTCCTACCAAACCCTCTTCAATATCACTGGCTTGGTATCCTGTCAGAATTAGCTGAGCGCCCCCCAAGGCTCTGATCGTTTGCGCAAGAATATGTCCAACGACCTGACCATCGAGATCTGTCCATGCGGAATCCCAGACCCGCACAGCGTTATTGGCTGTGAAGGACAACGCCCGTCGAAGGATATCCTCTGAGGAGTCATCACCCAAACAGAGCGCGGTCACCGTGGCTCCGGGTGTCTTATCCCGAAGCTGAATAGCCAGCTCTAGCGCGTTTTCCGCGAAGGAATCCAGCACCATGTCGCTGCTTTCTTTCACCGGACGGTTAGTATGAGGATCGATCTGAAAAAATTGCGACGTGATCTCCGGGTCCAAAACCTGCTTCAGGCACACGACGATATGCATTCTTTGTTCACCTCTCGGAATGTATTCGTTTTACTTTATGCTTCTCCGCCTCTAACAGCCAGTCCCTGATCGTTTCGAGGGTCCGGTGCTGGCTCAAGTCCATACAGCTCCCGGAGTCTCTCTACGGCTTCGGCCGGCGGTTTTGCGTTAAAGTACCCTCGGCGGGTCATATAAACGCCGGATTCCCGGCGTAGGTCAGCTAACGATTCACACATCTTGATCCCGGCAGCAAAGGAATCGATCACTGGCACATCGCCAATCCTCGAAATCCCATGTGTTGCCAGGAAGATGTTCATCGGTCCTTCTCCAGGTATAATCACATCAGCACCTTGAGAAATGGCATCCTCTGCCGCCTTTCGAAAAGCTTCGATCACTGGCTCAGGGTCTTTGAATCCTGCCAGCACGGCGTCAAAGCCGACCGCAAGCGGTACGATGGGTCCCAACTTGCCGCCAAGACCATACCGGGCAGCATTTTGCCGGAGTTCATCCGCGAGTGGTGTCAAGAAATTGACTACACCAATACAATCCCCCAACATCGAGGCCATATGGAAAGAAGCTTGACCATAACCTACGACAGGGATATCCACCAGCGTACGAGCCTCCAAAAGACCTACATCTGGAATGGTCGCAATGAACATCGCATCGTACCCTGCCTTTTCAGCCATTAGAGCAGCCCGAACAAACTGTTCTCGGTGAAGGTTTTGCAAGTAAGCATGGGTGATATAATGCCCAGGATAATGAGTGGGATAAGTCTCTGTCGACACACCATGTAACACGACCTCCGCGTCTGGCCGGGCGACCCGACGGAGGTGGTTCACTATGGCATCTCGATATTGAGGAACCCTGTCAATAGTAGTTAGGCTTTGATGCCAGATTTTCATTTAAAGTACCTCCTCGTTGCATTGTTGATTGTAAATAGTTCTGTTATGTTACGTCACTCCGCTAATGCTGCAACTGCAGCTAATCGTCCAAACACCGCTGCCTTCCCAAGCGAACTTCCGGTCATGTACCCTGCTCCATGAAATCCCCCGACTACCTCTCCGATCGCATACAATCCCTGAATAGGCTCTCCATAAGGATTCAACACGCGCGTTGATGGATCCACTGCCACACCTGCGTAGGTTGCCAGCATAGCAACAGTCGTCTCGAATGCGTAGAAAGGCGCCTTTACAATCGGCGTTGGTGTCCCATAGCGGTGCGTTAACGTCTTCCGGCCGAAATCATCCCCAGCCCCTTCTTGAATCCTTTGATTATAGGTAGAAATTGTCTCCGCCAACACATCGGCAGGCACGTCAATGCAGTCAGCCAGCTCTTCCAGCGTGTCAGCTTGGTACAGGAGTCGACGTCGCTGAAGCAATTCCAGGTCATACAGCGGATCATCGGCCACACGCTTGTCCATAACGGTTTGATCCCATACTTGATAAGTTATGCGGTCAGGCTGACGAAACGCCGCGTTCCCTAACAGCTTATAGGAAATGGACTCATTGACAAATCTTTTCCCTAATTGATTGACGATAATTCCACCCTTGTAAAAGGCCAGTCCCTGGGACTTAACCGCCCCATTTGCTGTTGGATGGAATCCGAAGGTACCGTTCAGGTAAGGCAGGTCCCGAACCCATGCCCCGTGCTCCCATGCCATCTGTAAGCCGTCTCCTTGAGTCCCGGCGCCGCCGAGCCGGAGCGCTCCCTTGAGATGAGGGGCAAACTGCCCGAGCAGCTCCTCGCTTTTGGCGAATCCGCCCGTAGCCAGGATCACACCTTTGGAAGCCAGAGCGTTTTGCTCTTCTACCCCATATACGACACGATCAATCCGACCTTCGGCGTTTTTCAGCAGACGACGAGCCGGAGCATTGAAACGAATGGTCACGTTGGGATGTTCTTTCACTCTTTGGTAAAACGACTGAATCGCTTGGTGCGGATCGATCATGTGTCCGCGGGGTACACTGTGGCCGCTCACTGCTTCCAACGAGCGGAATTCGACGCCATGTTCGACTAACCACGCATATGTCTCTAATTGATGCCGGCCATAGGCGGCCACGAGCTCCAGATCGTTTACGCCGCCGCCAACCTCGATCATGTCATTCATAAGGGATGCAATGGAGTCGACGATGCCGGCCTTCTCCTGCATATCTGTCTCGGCGAAGGCCATATACCCTGAGCTAAGAACTGTACTGCCGCCCAGTGCATCCTGCTTCTCAAGCAGCAGGATGCTGGCGCCCTGCTCGGCTGCCTTGACTGCCGCGCACATACCCGCTAGTCCTCCACCCAAAATGATCAAATCATAGCGTTCCATCGGATTACACATCCTTTGGCTCAATGGTGTTTAACAATGCTAAGGCTGCTTCACAGATCTGCATATCATGTGAATAATGTCCTCCGCTAACGCCAATGCCGCCAACAACTTGACCGTCTATTTTGATTGGATAACCGCCGCCGAAAATAATTAATCTGGGTGTATGAACAATGCCATGCAACAACGGCGGATCATCCTTAATTCTGTCATACCACTCATGAGTAGCTCTCCGATAAGTAGCCGCAGAAAAGGCTTTATTCTGAGCGATATCTATACTTAGGACCGGAGCTCCGTCCATGACGGCAAGCGCTTTTGAATAACCGGAACTATCGACAATCGAAATGCTAAAAGGAATTGCCAGTTCCTTTGCTTTCTCCATAGCTGCTTCCAGCATTTTATTAGCCAATGCTAGCGTAATGTTCCTTGATTCAACCGTTGTTTTTAAGTTTTCCATTTATTTCATTTCCCCTCTCAATCTATATTTTATAAACTTACGGGGCGTCCGCTGCCGAACGCTTCAATTGCAGTTCCAGTGACGGCTGCCATTTCCGGTAAACATAATTCGGCGATGACATGGGCGATGTCTCTGGGATGCAACCAATTTTCTTTATTTACATCTGGGGCAATTTCCTTCATCATCTGTGTGTCAACAGGACCTGGACATACCGCGTTCACTCTGATTTTGTATGGCTTCAGTTCTTCACCTAATGCTTTAGTGAAACCCATTACAGCATGTTTCGAAGTAATATAGGCGCTTCGGTCAGGTCCGCCTTTTGTTCCCCAAATGGATGAAAGATTAATGATTACTCCGTTTCTTTTCTCTATCATTTGCGGCACTACGGCTCGTGCAAATAGAAATACCCCGCGAATGTTGACATCCTGGACATAGTCCCATTCTTCAATTTCCATTTTATGGAATGGCTTTATACTCATCACGCCTGCATTATTAACTAAAATATCAATGGAACCCCACCTTTGTTGTGTTTCCATGACAGCTCTTTCTACATCTTCTTCTGAGCGAACATCGCCAACCAAAGAAATCGCTTCTCTGCCCATTTCTTGTGTAATATAGTTGGCCGTATCCTGACTTTCCAGTAGATTGTCGGAAAATACAGCTACTTTAGCTCCTTGTTTCGCCAAAAGAATACAGGTCTCTCTGCCGATCCCTCTGCCGCCCCCGGTTACTAAAGCTATCTTTTCGATTAAATCCAAGCATATCACCCTTTCCGACTTAGATAAGACACGGCATCTTCACCCGCTCGGCGACCAAATACAAAACCACGCAGAACAGATGTTCCTCCTGGATATTTCCCATAATAGAGACCGGCTGTTTCACCGATCGCATATAAACCCGGAATCGCCTCATCATCTTGCGATAGAACTCGGCCATTCGTATCGGTAGCTAGTCCCCCATTGGTAAACACATTCGCACAAACCATTGGATACGCGATAAACGGAGCTTTATCAATTGGAATCGCCCAATTCGACTTCGGCGGAGTAATCCCGATTGCCTGTTTCCCGTCTTTCTTATCCGAATGAAATTCCCCCGGCTGGACTGCGGCATTAAAAGATTCGACGGTTGCCATTAACTGGTCAGCAGGCACCCCAATCTTTGCGGCCAGCTCCTCAAGCGAATCTGCCACAATCGGTGGTTTATCCGTTTCCAAGGCTCGTTCGTAATTCGGGATATCATACATCCTTTGATCGCTGATCACATAGGCGATGTGGCCAGGAAGATCGTGGAAAATCGTCCGGGCAACCTCTTCATATTGCTCGTCTACCGTGGTTTTTCCTTCATCGACAAAACGCTTG
Source organism: Paenibacillus sp. 01T442 (assembly GCF_056398345.1). Classification (NCBI taxonomy): domain Bacteria; kingdom Bacillati; phylum Bacillota; class Bacilli; order Caryophanales; family Paenibacillaceae; genus Paenibacillus; species Paenibacillus sp. 01T442. The sequence goes on along the minus strand of NZ_JBFTPF010000013.1, from coordinate 69,966 downwards.
CCATATTTATCGACGAGAATGGCGTAAGGGTATGTCATGACTGTAGCCTCTTCCCGCTTGCTTCGCGGGTCGACGGGTTCAGCATGGAAGGAATCAAATTGGCCGGCTGTTTTGGCTCCGATCGCCATAGCCATTCGAATGCCTTCTCCTTTGTTGTATCGCCCGCCCTCAGCAACAGTTGAAATTTTATGCGCATCTCTGCCAATATATTGCGCCATCATCTCCTGATTCCCCTGGAAACCTCCCGATGCAAGCACAACAGCACCGACTTTCAGTTGAACCGAAGATCCTCCCTTTACCCTTACGGAGAGTCCAAGAATCGCCCCCACATCGTAAAGCAGTAAATTCCAGGCTGTCGCCTCATAAATAATCTCGACGCCAAGTGCATTCGCCCGGTGGGATAACGTATCCAGGATGGCGCGACCACCACCTACGGGCAGCAGACGCGGCTTGGATGACGTTAAAAACATCGTCGGCAAGGAGTCGAAATCAACGCCTTTCTCCTGTACCCACCGAAGTGTATCCCCAGCGTTCTCCGCGAGCGTCTCGATGTACTTCCGATCCGAATAATTGTCGGAGAAAGCGATCATGTCCTCTACAAAGTTATCCGCAACTTCATCGAGGTTTTTCATCCGCATGTACGAAGCCGTCCATCGCGAGTTTCCGCCCCTGTGGTCAAAATCAGTGCGTTCCAGGATGGCGATGCGAATATTGCGTCCCAATTTCTTAGCATTCTCCGCAGCCGATAAAGCCGCTGCTGTCCCCGCTACACCACAGCCTACTACAACAATGTCATAGTCCAATTCTGTCTCCATGTTCCTATCCTCCTTGATGTAATTCCCTATTTACGGTAGCTCACGCAAATACTTGTTTTCCCATTCATTGATCTGATTGAGTTGAAATAGAGATTGTCTCTCTTCCCACGTACAAATCAATTCCAATACATTCTTGTGTGAGCCCTCTTTATGTAGTATTTTCAGAGATTCATTGATTCCTTTAATGGCAGAACGAAGAACCGTATTCGCGCAAAGCATGATTTTAAAACCAATTTCCTCTGCTTCATTTAAAGAAATAAGCGGGGTTTTTCCACCCTCCACAAGATTGATAACCTGAGGTATTCCTTTCAAAGAGCTTGTGATTTGTTTCAATTGTTCAATCGTGGTAGGAGCTTCAACAAAAATAATATCAGCACCAGCCTCGGAATATGCATGTGCCCTTTCTAAAGCATCATCGATCCCATTTACGGCTAATGCATCTGTACGCGCAATGATTGATAAATTTTCGTCTTGCCTTGTATCTACGATTGCCCTAATTTTATTAACCATTTCTTCTTTTGAGATAACCTGCTTCCCTGTGAAATGCCCACATTTCTTGGGTGAAACCTGGTCCTCCATTTGAATGGCAGCCGCTCCGGCTCTTTCAAACTCTCGCACTGTACGTATCACATTAATCGCATTTCCGAATCCCGTATCTATATCCACAACGATAGGAACTGTGGTAACATCGGCCATTCGCGTTACGATTTCTACTACTTCCTTTAAAGTGGTTAGTCCAACATCCGCCCACCCTAATTGAGCATTGGATATACCAGCACCCGTGGCGTATATGGCCTTAAATCCTATTCCTTCTATTAATCTAGCTGACAAGGCATCATACGCCCCAGGCAAAATAAATGTACCTGGTTCTCGCAGCAGTTCTTTGAATTTTTTTGTCTTGTTCATGGCTTAGAGCTCCGTTCTTAATTTTTTTAGCTCACAAGTGAAATTTCCACGATCTCAGCAATGTCTAATGCTTTCACTTGCCCTTCGGCTTCCTTGGATTTGATACCATCGTTCATCATGGTCAAACAGTAAGGACAGTTGCTTCCAATGGTAGTCGGATTCAATCGCAAGGCCTGTTCTGTACGCTCAATGTTAACCCGTTTTCCTTGACTTTCCTCCAACCACATCATGCCGCCACCCGCTCCGCAGCACATGGCATCTTGTTTATTACGCTCCATTTCCAATACCTGTACACCTGGAATAGACTGTAAGATCTGACGCGGAATATCGTATATGTCATTGTAACGGCCGATATAGCAGGAATCATGATAAGCAATCGCTTCGTTGACTTCCTTCATCGGCTGAATGCGGCCATCCTTGATCAGCTTTAGAATGAATTCCGTATGGTGATAGACCTCAGCCTCCAAACCAAATTCAGGATACTCATGTTTAAAGGTATTATAGGTATGCGCGCAGATTGTCACAATTTTCTTGACGTTATAAGCTTGGAAATTGACAATATTTTCACGGCATAGCTGCTGGAATAGAAATTCATTCCCCATACGGCGAGCCGTATCGCCCGAGTTTTTCTCCTCATTACCCAAAATCGCAAACTTGACTCCCGCTACATTCATGATTTTGGCAAACGCTTGGGCAATTTTTTGACTCCGATTATCAAAGGAGCCCATGGAACCAACAAAGAAGAGGTATTCAAAATCTTCCACTTCATTGACTGTTGGCACAACAATATCTTCGCGTCCTTCACGCCATTTGATGCGTTCCTTGCGGTTGATACCCCATGGATTGCTTTGACGTTCGATATTTTGGAAGTAGCGCGTGGCCTCATGCGGCATTCTTCCTTCCGTTAAGACCAGGTACCGGCGCATATCAACAATTTTCTCGACATGTTCATTGGCAACTGGACACTGGTCTTCACAGTTCCGGCACGTCGTGCAAGCCCATAGCTCCTCTTCCGTAATGACATCTCCAATTAAATTGGGCATTTCCGCAATCTCTGAAGAAGCTGCCCCATGGATGTGCTTAGGCGCGAAGCCCGGTATCCAAGGTGTTCGGGAAGTGACGACAGCTCCCTTTTTCGTCAAGTGATCGCGCATTTTGACGATTAAATCCATCGGAGACAATGTCTTGCCTGTGCCGGATGCAGGACACATATTCGTACAACGGCCGCACTCCACGCACGCAAACAAATCAACCAGTTGATTCTGTCTAAAATCTTCAATCTTGCCAGCTCCGTAGGTTTCCTGTGTTTCATCCTCAAAATCAATGGTAGTCAGCTTGCCCACAGGCTTCGTATCCCTCATCATAACGTTCACAGGCGCAAACATTAGGTGAGCATGCTTGGACTGCGGGACATAGACGAGAAACGAAAGCAATGTCAGCAAATGAAGCCACCAAAATGTATAAAACAGCGTTCCCGCCGACCCCTGACTGATTCCTGTAAACAGCGAAGCAATAGCGGAAGAGAACGGCGTATGCGTACTTGCCTCTTTCCCCAGCCAAAGCTGCTCAAATGCAAGACTCATCACAACGGATATCATGAGAGTCGTAAGGAAAATGATGACAAGGCCGGACTTTAACCCTCTCTTTAAACGAGGCAGCTTTTCCACATAGCGGCGATAAAAGGCATACATCACCGCTAGCAAAATTAGAAACACGGTTATTTCCTGACTTACGCTGAAATAGGCGTGTGCCGTACCAAGCGGAAATTCAAAGCCTTTGAAAAAGCCCTTGAGAATTAATTCAATAGCTCCCAATTGCAGAATCAAAAAGCCGTAGAACATAATGAAATGCATCACACCGCTTTTGGAATCCTTAAACAGCTTCCTCTGACCCAATACATTGACCATGAACTCCTGGATACGGATGCCCATATCCTGCTTTAAATTGGACGGTTTCCCTAATTTGATGAACATTACACGGCTATACACAAGCTGATAAAATAAATAAACAGCATATCCGGTTACAGCAATGAAGGCTACAAAATTCAACAATGCTAACACTTCACTACCTCCTTTACATCAGCTAATCAGTTCGTTGCACCCTGCAAAATTTTTCTGAATTCATCGGTTAGTAAGGGGACAACATCAGCTAAATCTCCTACAATTCCGTAGTCAGCCACCTGAAAAATAGGTGCTTCGGGATCTTTATTTATCGCCACAATCACTTTGGAATTGGACATCCCCGCTAAATGTTGAATAGCGCCGGAAATCCCACAAGCAAAATAGAGGTCTGGTGTTACCACTTTTCCAGTTTGTCCGATCTGCAAGGAATAGTCGCAATAGTCAGCATCGCAGGCACCACGAGATGCCCCTACTGCTCCTCCCAAAATTTCAGCCAGCTCTTGCAGCGGTTTGAAGCCTTCAGCATTTTTTACTCCGCGCCCGCCGGAGATGATCACTTTCGCTTCGCTTAAATCGACTCCCCCGGCAGCTTTCCTTACGACTTCTTTGACGATCGTGCGTAAATCTGTGATGGTTGGATGAAAGGAAATCACATCCACTGTTCTGGGCGACTCTTTGGTTGCGAAGTTATTCGAACGCAGCGTAGCAAAAATAATTCCTTCATTAAATATCTTCTTTTGGAAGGCCTTCCCTGAGTAAATCGGTCGGATAAACACGATATGATGATCCACGAGCTCTACCCCTGTACAATCCGTAACGAGACCCTCTCCCAATCTAGCTGCCAATCTCGGAGCCAGATCCTTCCAAATAGCTGTATGGCCCATGAGAATTGCATCCGGCTGTACCTCAGCAATTAATTGAACGAGCGCTTGCATGTAAGCATCTGTCGTATAGACCGATAAACTCGCATCTGAACTGACATAAAGCTTGTCTGCTCCATAGCGAGAAATTTCCGGAATATAGGCATTCGGATCGGTCTCAAAAAGGGCAGCGACAATTTCTCCGCCCCCTGCGATTTGCTGAGCTACTGTTAAAGCCTCCAAGGAAACCTGGCGTAATTTACCCTCTTTTACTTCCGTTAGCACGAGAACTTTTCTTTCCACTTTTTCTCCCTCCCCCTTATATGACCTTATCTTCCGTACGTAGCAGTTGGACTAATTTGCCAACTTGCTCCTTGATCTCTCCCTGGAGGACACGTCCTGCCTGCTTTTTGGGCGGCAAATATTGCTGGGTGACCTTCGTTCGCGCGTGAGAGTCTTCCTCAGAAACGCCAAGCTCTTCAATCGACACTCTCTCTATTGGCTTTTTCTTTGCTTTCATAATTCCMGGCAGGGATGGGTAACGAGGTTCATTTAAGCCTTGCTGTGCAGTTATCAGCACAGGTAAGGAAACTTCAACGGTTTCCACATCGCCTTCCACATCGCGCTCGATGGTCGCCTTCTTGTCAGTGATCGATAAACGGGTAATGGTAGAAACATGAGCTATCCCCAGTTCTTCCGCAACACGAAGCGCCACCTGACCGGCTCCTGCATCGACGGACATATTCCCTCCGATAATTAGATCATAGCTTCGATTCCGAATCACCGCCGCCAACCACTTGGCAACACTGGTTTCATCACAATCCCTTTCATTTTGCTCGATGAGAACTGCATGATCCGCTCCCATCGCCAATGCCGTGCGCAGTGCACTCTCGACCCGTTCAGGGCCAAACGTCAGGACAGTTACTTCGCCTCCAACGTCCTCTTTCCATTTCACAGCTTCTTCAATTGCATACTCATCATACGGATTGATAATGAATTTGACGCCATCCTCACTGATCTGCCCATTCTGGATCACGATCTTCTCTTCCGTATCAAAGGTTTGCTTTAACAAAACAAGGATATTCATTGCTTTCCCCTCCGGCTGCATCCATTCTTGGTTTGCACTTATACTCTGTCTGCCTCAACAATCCGAGTCTCGATAGCGCCGATGCCGCTGATTTCAACCTTTACGACATCGCCGTCTTTAAGGTACAAACCTTTGGAATCACCCACACCTCCCGGCGTCCCCGTGCAGACGATATCCCCCGGCTCCAGCGTCATGATGTTCGATAGAAATTCAACAAGATAGTTTACGTTAAACACAAGCTGATTCGTGTTCGATCTTTGTCTCAGCTCGCCGTTTACGGATAAAGAAATGTTCAACACATGCGGGTCCGGAATTTCATCCTTCAGCACTAGACAAGGACCTATAGKAAGACTCTTATCAAGTGTTTTCCCTTGCAGCCACTGAATCGTCCGATTTTGTAAGTCTCTCGCTGTAATATCATTGACAACCGTATATCCCGCCACGTAGTCCAACGCATCAGCCTGAGAAATATGTTTGCATTTCTTACCAATAACGAAGGCAAACTCCGCTTCGTAATCAAGCTTTTGCGTCAGCTTGGAGGATAACGGGAACTCATCATATGGTGCGGCAATTGCCGTGCTGAATTTATTGAAAATAACGGGAAATTCGGGATATCCCAAGTTCATTTCTTGGATATGATCCTTATAATTTAACCCGACACAGATGATCTTGTTCGGACGAAGTACCGGCGCTCCAAGCGTGATATCGCTCATTCGAACCTTTGCTGCCGATCCGCTGCCGGTTAAAGCATATTGAAGCGCTTCTTTTGCGGCATGAAGCGTAAGATCACCGCCTTCAAGAAAGGCCGTAGTGTCTGTCGGAAGCAGTGCGCCGGCAATCACCTCTGCTCTTAACTGGCCTTGCGCTTTCAACTTCTCGATATACGCTTGCTGCGGATCTACAATGGTTTGATCGTCTGCCAAAATACCAATTCGATAAGGTTGATTATTCAAGGAATAAGTGACAAGTTTCAATGTAAACTCTCCTATCGCGTATGAGATTTGTGCTTCGGCAGTATCTAATACCTTAGAGCATTAGATTCCAGTCCGCTCAGAACCCGACCGTAATTCTCTTTGGTAATGTTAGGTGAGAGCGATCTGTGTGAATACAATGTCCAAAAATCACGGAATATTCGTTGAAGAGGGTTTCCTTCATACACAAAACCTGATCCGCTGGCAAGCATCAGAAGATCAAGAGCTTCTTTGCACATCTGATTGGCATATCCGATATCGGCCAACGCCCTTACTCTTGTAGGTTTATCCATGTATGTTCCACGCTGCGCCCAATCATCAAGATCATCGGCAACCCGGTAATAGTGCATGGAAGCTGAATCAATTTTCAATGAAGCTTCAGCTATCATTAGGTGCGTACTAGCCGCATCGCGTACATATTCTACACCGATATGAGCAGCTTTTCGGCCTGGCAGTTTATCCTGAAAAAATTCCAATGCGGCCTTTACCAATCCTAAGCCCGGCAACCCCAAAGACAGAATTAAAGAAGGGAAAAGCGCCGTATTGTATAAGGGCACGTCACGAAGGTGTTGGGATGCAAAATTTCCATTTAATGCTTGGGAAAACGAGACGACCCGATGATCCGGAATAAAAACGTTATTCATTTTAACACTGTTGCTCCCTGTCCCTCTTAGCCCCATCGTATGCCAATCATCCATGATCTCCATCTGATTAAATGGCACCGTCATCAAGCATTGATCGATTAACTTCCCCTTTTCATCCATAACAGGCATACCAAAGTAACCCCAACTAGCATGAAGAGAGCCCGAGCAAAACATCCAGAACCCCTCCTCAATCATGTATCCCCCTTCTACACGTTTGGCGATGCACTTCCTTGGCTCATAAACCCCTGCAAAAACGACATCTTCGTTTTCCCCGAAAATTTCTTGATGGGTTTTTTCAGAAAATGACTCCGCTACCATAAGCTCTCGAATCGCACAAAGTGCTACGATCCACCCCGTTGAACCGCACCCTTGGGAAATCTCGACAATACAATCCGTATAGGTTCTCATGTTGCTTTGAAATCCTCCGTACATGTGAGGACGAAGAATCTTGAATAGACCTGCTTCCTTTAACTCTTCGATTGTCGCTTCCGGTATTCGCCGAATATTATCCGTTTCCGCTCCCCGCTCACGCAATCTTGGAATGAAAGAGCGGGCTTTATCAACAAGCATCGTGTCTATCTCTGCAACTCTAGCCATTAGTATCATCTCTCCCTGAGTAGGATATTTTATAATTCGAATGATTTCATGCCAGAACTAGCAATAAAGCTAGCAGCATTTTCACCTGCTATTTTTCCAAAAACAGAACCAGCCATTAAACCGGTACCACCTGGATAGTTAAAGTAGAATAATCCCCCTACCATTTCACCCGCTGCATAAAGTCCTGGAATGGATTTCGATAAAACATCTTGAACTTCCGTATTAGCGTTAACTCGCAAGCCGCCGAATGTAAAGGTAATGCTGCATGTGACTGCATAGGCTTCAAATGGACCTTCATCCAACGTATTCGCCCAATTTGATTTATCCACACTGAGCCCCTCGGTACAACGGCCGTCTTTCATGTTGGGATTAAATGGGATGTCTTGACGGATAGCCGCATTGTATTCCTTCACCATGTTTAGAAAGGCTGCGGAATCAACACCCTCAAGCTTTTTGGCTAATTCCTCAAGGCTATTCGCTTGTACTTTCGTAGCCTGCTTAAGGCGATATTCATCACGTAATAAATGCGTTACCTTTCGATCGAAAATTTGCCATGCGAATTGTCCTGGTTGTTCAAGGATCACCCTGCCATATTTTGCGTACGTGTAATTACGGAAATCTGCCCCTTCATCAACGAAACGCTTCCCTTCCGCGTTGACCATAATCCCGAAGGGATAGCTGAGCTTCTGGGAGCCTTCGCCATATTCAGGCGCATAGCGATCCCCACCCACTGCGTGAGCGCCTGACCAGTTTCCGTAAGACATCGCGCCAATCCTTAAAGCCATTTGAATACCGTCTCCCGTGTTAAATCGGCTCCCTCTTGCTTTGGCCAAGTCCCACTTGGGACCTAAGTAGCGTGTTCTCATTTCTGCGTTTGCATGAAAGCCACCGGAAGCCAAGATAACTGCTTTGGCATGAATTTCGGTCGTTTTCCCTTTATGCTTGAAAATGACGCCACGTACACCCTCATCATCATGAATGAGCTCTGTTGCCATCGCATCGAATAAAACTTGAACACCTAAACGCGAGGCTTCTTCATGCAGCGCCCCCACTAAACCCGGTCCGCCGCCTACGGATTCAACGATCATTCCGCCCCAGAATTTGAATTTCCCGTCAACCTTAAAGGCTTGACGACCATAAATAGGCACAAACCTTACCTTATGGGATTTCATCCAAAGCATCGTTTCAAAGCTTTGACTTGTCAGAAGCGAAGCTAATTCCGGATCCGTCCGATATTCCGTGACATTGCACATGTCCTTAAAAAAGGCTTCCTCACTATACTCGCCAAAGTCTGTATTCTCGATTTCTTCCGGAGTAAGATCAGGGATAATTTGTTTCAGATCTTCTACACCGTTATAGACAAACCGAATGGATCCATGGGTAAATGTGCTGTTTCCGCCTTTTTCAGCTTCAGGCGCTTTCTCAAGCACAATGACATTGGCTCCGTTTTCCCTAGCAGAAATAGCGGCACACATGGCAGCATTTCCTGCTCCTATGACAACTACATCCGTTTCATATTTCCGCATCTCATTCACAATATCCCCTTCTCTGCTTAAGCTTCGATTGTGGATTTATTCAATTCCTTATCGCTCACAGTTTCACCCCAATAGGTGTTGCCGATCGCGTGATCCTCTTCCGCCCACTCCACAGGCTCCCAATCCGGTTCAAAAATCAAATAAGATCCACTGAATAATTCAACTCTGCATCCGCTGCCTGGGTCTTTCACGTATAGATAGATCGCTTGCGATACGCCGTGCTTGCCAGGTCCAACGAACTTTATGCCTTCTTCGCTCAAAATATCTGCCGCCCGCAGCATATCCTGCGCATTGTCCAGCCAATAAGAAATGTGGTGAAGCTGGTTAGGTGTTTTGGCCTGCGGCCTGGAAATAACGGCGATATCGTGTACTAAAGACGTCACACTCATCCACCCGGCCACGATCGATTTTCTATCGTATTTCACATATTCACGTAGCTTAAAGCCTAATTGCTGACCCAAATAATCGATAATATCGCCAACATCCATCGAGGTGGCAATATTGACATGGTCAAACCTTCTTGGGGATATGCCGCGACTCCAAGCCTTATAGGTTTGGTTTTTCAGTACGGAACGTCTGCCTTCTTCTGCTTTTGGTTTTTCAATATCGTAGTAAATTTCAAATGAATGCTGACTTGGGAGCTTAAAACGAATCGCACGTCCTTGACCTGCCTCTACACCTGCATCAATCCACTTGACTTCTGTTCCCGCTTTTTCAAGCAACTCCGCAAACCCTTCAACATCTTCAGGACGCTTCGTTCTCCAAGCGATGTGGTMAACGTAACCCCGATCGCCGGCTGTTAATGAAAGGGAGTGATGCTCCCACTCTCCCCATGCCCGCAAATAAATCGTCCCATTTTTTTCTTCTGTTACTTCCAAACCGATGACATCGCGGAAAAACCAGAGTGATTTATCAAGGTCAGGTGTAACGAGTGCAACGTGTCCTAATTTTGCTATTTCTGGTAATTTCATCTATTTATACTCCTTGAATCGTATTTTATATTTCGCTGGCAAAAAAAAGCTGAATTAAATGATTGAAGCTATCACGATTCTCGATTTGCGTCCAATGTCCGCATTTCGCATATACATGCATTTGTGCGTTTGGTAGATGTGAAAGAAAATAATAGCTGGATTCCACCGAGCAAACCTTGTCATCACGACCATGTACGAGTAAAACAGGCTGTTTTATTCGAGCAAGTGCCGTTTCAGGCACAGGCACAGCAGCAGTCGAGAAAATAGAATCATTGGAAAGACGTATTTCAGGTCGCATCGCCGTTTCGTATCTTTTTTCAGCGAGGATGTCGATCTCCGGCGCCAGCAGTTCCGCATCATACACAAACCAACTCATAATTTGCCGCAGTTTCTTGGGTGATGGATTTTCATAAAATCCCTTTGCGCGAGCTAGCTCCGGACTTAGCTTTGTATTCGGCGTCCCGCCAGGACCCATCAGGACTACACGATCAAAGCGTTCGGGATATTCTAATAATAATTCCAGAGCAATTGAGCAGCCTAACGAGTTCCCTACTAAGTGCGCCTTCTGAATACCCAGCTCATCCAGAAGCTCAATCAATTGATTCACCCAGTGAGTCATCCAGCCTTGTCTGTTTTTGGGGAGTATATCTGGGTGACCACTTTCTCCAAAGCCCAAAAGATCGGGAGCAATACAGTCATACGTTTCGCTGCAAGCATCTAACGCATACCGCCAGTTGGCCCAAGCGAAAACCCCTGGTCCGGATCCATGTAGAAACAAAATCGTTTCTGCATTACCCTCGCCTGCACGATTCACATACGTTTCAAAGTTACTGGTTTTTATTAATGCTTGACTCAGGTTCTTCATTGATAAACGCCCCTCTCTTGAAAGCCCTTTCTTATCTCTATTTTAGAAAATCCACTTTGCTCTTTCTAGAGAAAAAACCATCTGAATTCTTGTGAATTTCAGATGGTTTTTATTGTTTTTTGCTATATTTTAAACTCACCCAAAGCTAACAAAGAATCCAAAATCAATAAAAGCTGATAGCTCTGGGATGAATCCCGCAGCTCCTTATTCAGTAATTTTTCGATTTTGTTAATCCGATACATGAGACCACTCATCGACAGTGAAAGATCCTCCATCGTTTTTTGCAGTTTCCCGCCATTTGATAAAAATATGTACAATGTTTTTATCAATTCATTCATCTTGGCATCCTCTGATTTATATAAAGGCCCTAATTCCTGTTTCGCGATTTTTTGAATTCCGCTCACATTTTTTGAATTAATTAACACGCCTACGATTCCCAAATCTTTAAAATGAATAATTTTCTTCTCAACCGACATTCGCAATGAAATAAAAGACTCTTCCAAAGATTCCATGACATTTTCGATAGCATTCGATTGATCGCTAATGCCAATTTTATACCGATAACTTGGATTCGCATTTTCCATGTGTTTCAGAATCCGATCCATATTAGGAACTAAATGGATCGTTGAAGGAATGAACATAACTATACGGCTCTCATACTGTCCGATTAGTGCTTTATAGCCTTGAATATCCAAATACTTCACAATGGTCTCTGAAACTTGCTCAAAGTGATCATTATTGTGGGGAGCTGTCCCCTTTTCACAATAATCTATAGCTGCAATATAAAAGGGAGATTCAAAATCAAAGCCCATATAACGTCCACGATTTATAATTTCTTCCTTTGAAGAATATTGCTTTTTTAGAATTTGTTCTAAAAAATATCCCTTCATCTTTTCCAGTGCTTCAAAACTGGTTTTTTCATTTAAAAGGTACAAAGATGCTGCACTGGCTACCCTTTCAATAAACATGGAATCATTCTCAGCAATTTTCACAACACCTTCCAAATAATGAAATGTACAATATCCGATTATTTTTTTCTGTACAATGATGGGAGTAATAAGTCGTTCATGCCGAGACGTTTGTAATTCCGTCGTTTCATGAAATGAAGGCAACAGATTATTATGACTATATTTTTGAATTAAAATTTCTTTCAAGTTCTTATTTAAAGTGACATATTCCTCTTTATTTAGTCCTGAATAAGCAATTTTCTGAAAACTTAGGTCCTCAAAGGATACGGGAATTCGCAATAATTCAAATGTGGCATCGGCAATATCCTGCAAATTACTTCCATTTGAAACACTTTCAATTAACTTTTTATGAAACATCGATACCTTTTCAATATAATTCCTMTGTTCTAGCAACTGCTCATATGTATACTCAAGTTCTTCAATAATATTCATTTCATGATAGTCGTTCAGCTCAGCTTGAATAATATTTCCCCATTCTACCTTCACTTCAAATTGGCACTCGCTGTCACCCATTCCAATGCAGCTGGTTTCTTTGACAACTACATTTTGTTTGCAAATGGTTGACATGTAACCGCTCGCGTAGCCAGTTAACGTATGACATACCGGAGAATCGGATTTGCCATGATATTGAAGATGCTCTATGGCTTCAAATGAATCAATCCATTTCCCTCTTCCATTCAGCGATTTAATATTTTTCGGATCTTTCATTTCAATAAACCGCTCGGATTGAATGTCTCTGAAATGTCCCGTACTTAAATGGAGAATAGAAGCCTGCTTGATGAGAAATTCTATGGAGGAACTTATTTTCATAGCCTCTTCCGCATCGCTGACACGTAAGCTCCAGCCATAGCGAAGAAGAAAGCCTTTCGCTCTCTTGTTTCCGAGATTCTCAATTAATGCTTTGCGAAGAAGTCCAACAGCACCAGGGGTTGTTGAAATTTTCTTATTGAATAGATACATTTCCATTTGTTTCATCTTCCTCCTATGCTGCAGCTTATTCRCTTCTCATTGTTAGCTGTAACCTTCTCTTATCCAACATACACCTCTTCTGTTTCATCGGGGTTTTTGAAAAACACACAACAGAAGAGGTGTCCATTCAGATCCGTGTAACGCGTCTTACTGTCCTACTGAAACCGCAATATCCTTTTTTGTTCTCATAACAATAAGCGCCCAAATTACACACAACAGAAGAAGTCCTACTGCACTTATGGCCAATGGAAACCTGCCGATTTCTTGGTTGAATATGTTTTGTATAAGTTGATAAGCAAAAGGTCCTAGGATTCCCCCTAATCCTTGACCGACAACGACTAACCCCATGCCAGCCGAAACTGCGCCAGCAGGAGCAGTCTCCGATATTTTAGCGAATACCCCTGTGAGACCTAGCCCCATTCCAAATCCACCGATAATGCTTCCAACAAAAATTGTGCTCAAGCTTACACCTAAGTAACAAATCAACATTCCTACTCCTGTCACTAAAATAGCAACAGGCATGTTGTACATTGGGAGTGCACGTTTTATTTTTCCAAATAAAAATCCTGAGATCATCGTTCCAAAAGTAAATACAGATATTGCCAATCCAGCTTCGGTAGCACTGCCTAACTGATCGTTCTCTATGACAACAGATATGTTGGTCACATATCCATAAATCAACGCAGAAAATATGACTTGTGCCAAACAAATCCAATATACGACAGCCGGTAGTTTAGCCGGAGCAGCTGATGCAGAAGGCACTTGTTTCTTTTCAGGTTCAGGCAGCCAAAGGGCTGTTACAATGAGTATCCAAATGGGGAACATGTACGTCAGGAAACCGTAGTGCCAACCATAAGCATCCGCCAAGATTCCGCCAACTAGTTGAAAGAATATGGCTCCAATACATGAAATCGTTGCATTTCCTAATCCCATCAAGAAATCTCTTTCTTTTCCTTCGAAGAAGTCCATAACAAGATCCATTGACAGCGGTAAGGTTAGGCCGACTCCAAGTCCTAGAATACCTCTCATCATAATAATTAACGGGAGACTGTCCATAAAAGTAGGAAGTACTCCGCCGGCTATGAATAAGATCAATCCGATCATCAAAAGCGTTTTCTTTTTTATGAATTTGCACAGTTTTCCATAAAAGAGTGCTGTAAAAATGGACAAAAAACCTGGAAATGTAGCGACTAACATCACTATGGTGGGATTGAATTGAGGAAACGCATTAATAATATCTGCCATTATGGCACCTGCTACTCCTGCAGCTACATCTTGGAATGCAATAATGACAACACAAAACTTGAGCATTGTATTACTGATTTGACGAGTCATGATTATTTGTCCTCCTTATGATTAGGAAAAATCCATCTCTTGTCTTCCTTTTACAGCCATGCTCCTAAGAATTCGTGGTGAGATTCCATAAACAGGTATTTCGTGCCGTCTTCTCTAATAGAATACCTCCCTTTAGCTTTGAGTTTGCATCTTGCTCTTAGTGTACGAATTCCCTAACTAAAATTTTAGATAACCATAAAATAACCAATAAAATATAATGCAAACGCTTTCATAACCTAACTATTATTTTAGTTTACTCCATTTTTGTTGTCAATACATTTTTATTCGTAGCTCCCACTGAAAAAATGCGCAAAAAAACCGCTAAGAGAATACCTCTTCGCGGTTTGAAGACACAGGAACGCCTGTAAGTATTTTATTGATAAAAATGTTAAWATATAGATAATAGACTTCTTGTGTTTGCATGATAGATTTGGAAAAATAACAATCAGTTTTGTAGCTTTTTATATCACCTCATGCAATAATAAAATCATAAAAAGGATGATCTTTTAAAGGAAAGAAAGGAAATAAAAATGGATATGCCAAGTGATCATATGACTACAAGAAAGCTGCGCTCCCTTCAAACGAGAGAGAAATTGTTGGCTGCTGGCCGTGATATATTTATCGAATATGGGTTTCAAAAAACTACCATTTCCCAAATCATCAAAAAGGCAAATACAGGATACGGAACAGCTTATGTACATTTTAAAGGGAAGGATGAAATTTTGGTCCAACTAATGGAAGAAGTGATGGGCCGATTTTATGAGATAGCTGAACTGCCTTTTAGGCCAGAATCAAAACAAGAGGCTTATCAAATGATTGAACAGCAAGCTGGTCTGTTTCTGGAAATGGCCAATGAGGAACGGCCCATGATGCAGGTAATCGAAGAAGCCATTCGGTTATCAGAGGATGTTAACCGGAAATGGAAAGAAATCCGGGAACGCTTTATTAAGCAAATAGCACAGGATATAGCTTACTCTCAAAAAAACGGTCTGGCACGGACAGATGTAGATAATTATCTTGTAGCTAGAGGATGGTTTTTTGCCAACGAGATGTATCTTTGGGAAATCGTAAAGAATGAGTTTGGTTTTACAGTCCATCAAATTGCCCATAATCTTACAGCTATATATACGGGTGGGCTTTATCAGTAAAATCTCCATCCACGGGTTAAATGAACAATTAAACTCGAGGGGATGACCAACCTGTCCCCTCAAGGTGCCTCTATTATGGGCTTCCGCCGTTAATCGCTTCATATCCAATATTTGACCGCTGCGGTACAGAACGGTTTCAGCTGAAATCATTTACAGCCTGACATCCGCACGCCTCGGGGATTTCCTGCGATTCTCCACTATCATATATATTAATATAAATGGCAAGAAACAAAATGATTTCGGGACGTTTCTTTCTCTAAGGGAATTTCCTTCCTACAGATATCCAGTACAAACGGACATCTGGTATGAAAAATACATCCTGAAGGAGGATTTAACGGTGAAGGAATTTCTCCTTTTAGAATAATTCGTTCCTTTTTCACGTTTGGATTGGGAATGGGGACCGCCGATAACAATGCTTGGGTATACGGATGAAGCGGTGAGGAAAATAAACTGTCGGTCTGTGCTTGTTCCACCATTTGCCCCAAGTACATGACACCAATTCGGTCTGAAATATGGCGTACAACGCTTAGGTCATGGGCAACAAACAGATATGTAAGCTTCAATTCGTCTTGCAATTGCTGAAATAAATTAATAATTTGCGACTGAATGGATACGTCAAGAGCAGATACAGGTTCATCGCAGATCACCAACTTCGGGTTAACCACCAGTGCTCTTGCCAGACCTATTCGTTGTCTTTGTCCACCGGAAAATTCATGTGGATACCGATAATAATGATCGGGCTGAAGTCCCACTTTATGAAGGATCTCCATCACCCGGTCCGTTCGTTCTTTTCTCAAGCAAATTTGGTGGATAGTCAAAGGTTCTTCTAAGATCGAGCCAACTCTTTTTCTTGGATTTAAGGAAGAATAGGGATCCTGAAACACCATTTGCATCTCTTGCCTGATATTTCGCAGTTCCTTGCCAGATAAATGAAAAATATTTTTATTTTGATAGATCACTTCCCCGGTTGTGGGCTCCGTCAATCTTAATATCGTTCGTCCTAGGGTACTTTTTCCGCACCCGGATTCACCAACTAAGCCAAAGGTTTCCCCTTCATACAATTGAAAGGATACGTTATTTACTGCCTTGACTTCCCCTGTAGACTGACCCAATGCTCCTTTTACAGGAAAGTATTTTTTTAATCCTTTGACCTCGAGCATCGGGTCGATTTGTTCAGTCAATTTTTTTAACATCGTACCGATCCTCCAGTTGGGCTATCTTTAAATAATGCCAACACCTGACTTGTTGATTGCTTTGATGTTGGGTTAATTCAGGCATTTCTTCTCTGCAGAGCACGTCTGCATAAGGGCACCGGGAAGCAAATCGGCATCCCTTAGGAACGTTGTACAAGGATGGCACCATCCCCTCAATAACATGCAGTTTTTGTGAGCGGTCGCCATCTAATTGTGGAACTGACTTCATTAACCCCTGGGTATACGGATGAAGCGGATGAGCGAAAAGACTTTTCACATCCGATTCCTCGACGATTTGCCCCAGATACATGACCGCCACACGACTGCAAATTTCTGCTACCACGCCTAAGTCATGGGTGATTAAAATGATCCCCATATCCAGTTTTTTGTTTAACTCCATCATTAAATCCAAGATCTGGGATTGGATGGTGACATCCAATGCAGTCGTAGGTTCGTCCGCAATTAATAATTTTGGCTGACAAGCGAGTGCCATCGCGATCATGACACGTTGCCTCATTCCGCCGGACAACTCGTGAGGATATTCGTTCACTCTCTTTTCAGGTGCCGGTATCCCGGTCAGTCTTAACATCTCAACAGCCTTATCGTACGCTTCCTTCTTTGATACCTTCTGGTGAAGCATGATGGATTCAGCAATTTGATAACCAATCGTGAACACCGGATTGAGCGAACTCAATGGATCTTGAAATATCATCGAGATGTCGTTGCCTCTGACGTTTTGCATCTCCGAGGTGGATATCCGCAATAGATTTTTTCCTTTGAAGTTGATTTCCCCTTCGTATTTAACCGTTTGTTTTTCTTCAAACAACCGTAGAATGGACTGGGACGTGACACTTTTCCCGCATCCGGATTCACCAACCAGCCCTAAAATTTCACCTTCCTCAACATGTAAGGTAATCCCGTCTACTGCGGTTACTTGTCCTTTTTCCGTATAAAAATGAGTCCTGAGTTCTTTAACTTCCAAAAGGTGCTGTTTTGCCATAAAGTTCCCCCTTGATACTTCTATAATATTTTTAAAGGGTTATCCTTATACGTTCCCAATTATTTTTTTGCTTGATTCGTGTGAGGATCCAATAAGTCGCGTAACCCGTCCCCAAACAGATTTAATCCAAGTACAGACAATATAATCGTAATACCTGGAAACAGCGTCAACCACCAAGCATTAAAGATGACCATTTTCCCATCGGAGAGAATATTGCCCCAACTTGGTGCCGGTGCCGGAACCCCTGCTCCTAAAAAGCTGAGAGCCGCTTCAATGATAATGGCATCGGCAAAAATAAACGTGGCTTGCACGATTAACGGGGATAACGTATTTGGTGCAATATGTAGCCAGATGATTCGCCAAGAAGGCGCTCCCAATGCCTTCATCGCTTCAATATAAGTCTGTTCTCTCACTACTAAAGCGGCTGACCGCACAGCACGAGCGATATGTGGCGTAAAAACGATACTTAGCGCAAGCACGACATTTTCCGTCTTAGCCCCAAAAGCGGCCATCAGGGCTATAGCTAACAAGATGCCAGGAATCGCCATTAATCCGTCACAGATTCTCATCAACACACTGTCTAGCGATCGGTAATAACTTGCATACAATCCAATCATCATTCCCAACAGAGAGGCAAGAAAGGCAACGAAAAAGCCAACTCCCATTGATACCTGTGCTCCATAAGCAATTCTACCCAACAAATCCCGACCGAAATTATCCGTTCCCAGCAGATGTGCCAAACTGGGAGCCTGCAGACGATTGGTAACTTCCATCGCATACGGACCTTTTGGAGCAATGAGAGGGGCAAAAAAAACAAGAATAACTAAAAGTATCATAATGATACTCCCAATCAGTACTGATTTATTGGAGAAAAAGCGGCGGATCAACAAATTCCGCTGCTGTTTTTTCAGGTCTCTCTTAATTCTAAGCAGCTTTGTATTCCCATCGAGGCTTCGTTGAATTGCTCCCATAACCACTCCCCCTTCTATTTTCGGTTTAATCTTACTCTCGGATCGATAACTCCGTATAACAAGTCTATGGCCAAGTTAATAAACATGTAAGAAAAGGTAACGAATAACACCGTTCCTTGGATCACGGAATAATCGCGTCGCAAAACCGAATTGATAATCAGTTGACCGATTCCCGGGATATTAAAAATCGTTTCAATCACGGCAGCGCCTGCAATCAACCCCCCGAATGTTTGGCCAATGACGGTCAGTATCGGAAGAAAAGCATTTCGCAACGCATGTTTATAAACGACATGGCGTTCCTTTACACCTTTTGACCGGGCTGTTTTAATAAAAGCAGAATTTAGTACCTCTAACATCGAAGACCTGGTCATGCGGGCAATTAATGCTGACTTCATCGTTCCTAATGCAAACGCAGGCATGATCAGATATTGCAGATGTGTCCACAATCCCCTGCTTAACGGTTGGTAACCGGCCACCGGCAGCCATTTCAAATAAACGGAGAATAGTAACATTAAGAATAAACTAAGCAAAAAACTCGGAATGGAAATCCCCAATAACGAGAGTCCCATGAATATTTGATCCGCTGCTGAACCTCTCTTTCTTGCTGCCAGGATCCCCATAGGAATGCCAATCATGATAGCTAAAATCTCTGCCAAAACGGCAAGGGAAATGGTTGGTCCCAAGTGATCAAATATAGCTTTCGTTACCGGTTCTTTCAGAAAGAAAGATAACCCTAAATTCCCTTGAAAGACACCGCCGATCCATTTAAAATACTGTTGGTATAAAGGAAGATTAAAGCCGAGCGACTGACGTAGTTCATCAATTTGCCGCTTGCTCGCATCTTGCCCCAGCATAACGGAAACCGGATCGCCGGGTGTTAAATGGATGATTAAAAACACGATAATCGATACGATAAATAATACAGGGATAAGAGAGAGTAAGCGCTTTAGTATATAAAATTCCAAAAAAACAACCCCTCCTTTTCGATGAAGCATTTCTCGGTGTTAGTGAATTCTCCACCCTTGCTCCTAAGAGCAACAGGTGGAGAAGGTAAAGTACGGTATAGGTTATTTTAAAACTTTCGTATTCCAAAAAATCATTCCGTCAAAAGGTTTATACCCTTGTACCTTATCAGTAGTAGCATCAAAGAAAGCAAAGTTGGCCAACTTAACACCTGGCAGGTAATCCCAGATATATCCATGCAATTCATCCCATAACTTTTTCATTTCTGCTGGGGAAGCGGCTGCATTGATGGCTTGAAGCGAAGAGGCGATTTTGGGATCATCTGTCCATCCGTAATTTTGGGGTTGAAGAATTCCCAGTTCACCAGGAGTCGCTCTGAAAAGATCACTTACAACCAACATGTCCCATTTCGTTGGATCTTCCCGTTTTGTTGAGTATGAAGCAAAATCACTAACATCAAGTTTCACCTTCATTCCAACCTGTTCCAGCTGCTCCTTAATTACTACTGCTGCATTGTATACATACGGGTAATCTTGAGTTGTCGCGAGTCTGATCTCTTGACCATTATACCCGGCTTCTTGCAAAAAGCGTTTTGCTTTTTCCGGATCCTTCTGGTTATACTCTTGCTTTCCTGCCTCCGTAACCCAGAAATCATGAGGCATATACTGATAATTGAGCTTGTAGAGTTCTTTATTTGAGAAAGCAGCCATTAATATTTTATCCGCATCCAGCGCAGCATTAACTGCCTTTCTCTCTTTAACATCAGTGAATACACCCTGTTTTTTATTAAAATAAATAGAAAGGGCTACATTGGTTTCAGTGATCACTTTCACATTAGAGGTTCCCTTTAACCGTTCATAACTGTCATGCGGCAGGGCCGCAGCGATGTCGTATTGTCCAGTTTGAAGCCCCGTCTCACGTGTAGAAGCATTCGTCACAATGTCAAAATATAAATCGCCCACCAAAGCTTCTTTTTTACCAGCCAACCCGTCAGCAGGAGCATTCACGGCCTTATACTCATTGTATTTAGTCAGATGAATATATTGATCCTTTTTCCACTCTACAAATTTAAAAGGTCCAGTACCGATAATCTCCGACACACCTGTCTCTTTTGCCGCTTCAATGACTTCTTTAGGCATAACCGCCGCAAATTGTGTCTGAGTTGCCAGTATCGTCAGGGCCGCTGCTGAGGGGGCTTTCAGTTGTAATAGAACGGTATCGTTACCTTTAGCTGCGAACGAAATTTCGCCTAAAGTTTTTGCTGTTCCGGATTTCTGTTTCCAGCGGTCCATGGAGGCCACTACATCTTCCGCTGTCATCTCTTTGCCGTTATGAAATTTTATTCCTTTTCTCAAATGAAATGTATACGTTTTTCCATCTTCACTCTTTTCGAAGGATTCAGCCAACATCGGTTCCGGTTGATATTTGGAATTTAAAGTCATAAGGGACTCAAAAATATGTCTGCCTGCATATTTCGTTGCTGCTGCTGTGGTCATGAGCGGATCCATCGTAGGCGGTTGCGCATTGAATGCTACTCTTAACTCGCCGCCGCTTTTGGAGTCACCAGCTTGTGGGTTGCTTTCTTTGGCATTGCTACAGCCTGCTATGGCTAACACTAACGCGATAATCGTGATTAGTTTCCCGATCTTATTAACCTTCATTTAATGAAACCTCCTCAATTTGCATAAACTTGCCAATTGACAGACATACATTAATAGGGTGTTCCGTTGCGCTGATGTCTCTGACTATTAAAAAGAAGCGTCTGCCTACTTTTTCAAAAAATGAGATCGCTTTTATCTGAACGTAGTAATGACCACACCATGTGCCAATATCAAGTCAATCTTACACTCTCCCTATGAGTCTAGTGAGCCTGAAACCAGTTGTCCTTTATACATCACCGCGCGACGTTTTGCTCTTCGCGCCACCGTCTCCGCAGTACAGCTTGCTTCTACAAACACCACGTTAGCCTCATCCCCAACCTGCGGCCATACTCGCGTGCCCGTTGAATCTAATGTCGTCTTCCCATCAGTGATATACCGGATGGACTGGGAAAGAGGATACTCACTATTCCAGCGATTGACTTGCGCCAAACGGCACAAACGCTCCAAAATATCCCCGTTCCCGAAAGGACTCCAGCTATCAAAAACGTTGTCATGCCCTACCGCTACAGTCACTCCTTTTTCCTCTAGAAGGGGGACGGGAGGAAGAGTCCACGGGCCTATATGGACAGCTGTGATGATGGTGATCCCAGCAGCGGCAAGCATGGCAGCTGCTTCCTCCGCTTCCCTCTGTGTAACACCGCCAAGTCCAAACGCGTGACTGATTGCCACTTTTCCCTGCCAACCTGCTTCCACTGTAAGGGCCGCCAGTCGCTTCATCGTAAATAATCCAAGATGACCGGGATCATGCAAATGCAGATCAATTCCTGCACCAGCCTCGACTGCCAACTCCATCATTTGCTGAAGGGAAGCTTCGATATCTCCATCAATATTTGCTGGATCTACACCACCGACTATGCTTGCACCATTTCGCAGTGCTTCCCGCATTAATGATTGTGATCCTGAGCGAAGCAAACCATGCTGCGGAAAAGCAACAATCTCATAGCTAAGCTTTCCTTCAAAGGAAGATAAGGCTGACTTTACTCCTTCCAAGTGTTTCAATCCAATCTCAGGATAGATATCAACATGAGTGCGAATATGAGTGGACCCAGCCTTAAGTATGGTCTCAATGAGATTCTTTGCCCTTTCCTCTGTCGTAGTCGGCAAGGTAGGAAAGAGTTTTTTATCAAGCTCGAATCTCTCAAACAAATTTTTGACCGGTACAGGAGCACGCCAAGGTTCGCCTAACAGGGTTTTATCCAAATGGCAATGCTTTTCGACAAAAGAAGGCAACAGAAGCAGTTTCCCAGCATCTTTCGTTGATATTCCGCCACTCTGCAGTTCTTCTTTTGCCGAAGCAATCTTACTGATTTTCCCATGTTCAATAAGCAAGTGAACCAATTCGGTTTCTGTTCCCACTACCTCGCCATTCTCATATGTATAACCACTCTCCAATCGAACATTCTTAAGCCAATATACAGCCTCCAAATTCCCCATCCCCATTCTTCCTCCTGTTAAATAAATAATGACTACATATTTCGGTAATTCTATATGTAAGCCCTTTCATTTAAAAGTATATTACGAATATGACATCATGTCAATGACATGATGTCTGTTAAATTGAATCATCCTTAAAAGTAAAAATACCACGACTAATTAGCCGTGGTACCTTGAACGATTACCTATAACTCAACCATTTCCCCAAAAGCATCTTCTACTTTTACATAATCGTAACCAAGATCTTTGGCAACCGCTTCAAATGTAATTTCACCATTTGCTGTGTTTACGCCAAGTCTTAAAGCTTCGTTTTCGGAGATTGCTTTATTTACACCTTTGTTTGCGATCTGTAATGCATACGGCAGAGTGACATTCGTTAAAGCGATGGTAGAAGTCCTCGGAACTGCACCAGGCATGTTGGCTACAGCGTAATGAACGACGCCATGCTTGACATAGGTCGGATTGTCATGTGTTGTGATGTGATCGATCGTCTCAACGATTCCACCTTGGTCGATAGCAACATCAACGATAACAGAACCAGGCTTCATCGTCTTTACAATTTCTTCCGATACCAGTTTTGGTGCTTTTGCACCAGGAATCAATACCGCGCCAATTAAAAGATCAGCTTCAGCGACTGACTGTGCGATATTGAAGGGGCTCGACATCAATGTTGTAATTTGATTGCCAAATATATCATCCAATTGACGCAGCCGATCAGCGCTTAAGTCGATGATTGTTACATCAGCACCGATTCCAATTGCCAATTTTGCTGCGTGCGTACCTACGACACCGCCGCCAATAATGGTCACTTTCCCACGGTTCACACCAGGGACGCCTGCAAGGAGAATACCTTTACCCCCATTTGATTTTTGTAAAAATTGCGCACCGATTTGTGTGGCCATCCGACCAGCTACCTCACTCATTGGCGTAAGCAATGGCAAAGTGCGGTTCACCGAAACAGTTTCATAGGCAATTGCAAGAACTCCTTTTTCTTTAAGTGCCTGAGCCAAAGCCGGTTCAGTGGCTAGATGTAGGTAAGTGAATAAAATCAAGCCTTTACGAAAATAGTTATACTCACTCGGAAGCGGCTCTTTCACTTTCATAATCATATCTGATTTTTCCCATAACTCTGCCGAATTATCAATAATTTCCGCACCGGTATTGATGTAATCTTCATTCGTAAAACCGCTGCCTGTACCAGCGTTATTCTCAACTAATACTTTATGCCCAGCACTTACGAATGAAACGACTCCAGCTGGCGTTAAAGCGACACGGTTTTCGTTATTCTTAATCTCCTTAGGGATACCAATTATCATAAAAAGCCCTCTCCTTCTGTTTTCATAAAATTATTTTACATGTTGCTTTTTTTTCATAACCAAATACGCAATTGATAAAAATAGAAGCCAAGGAATACCGAATTGAAGCATGATTTTGAAATCGGTAAACCATGCTGTGATCATTAAACTCAATAAGAGAAGTCCCCCCAATATCGTCAAATATGGAAAACCCATCATTCTTACCGGCAATTTGCGTCCTCCCCGTTTGTCCCATTTCTTACGGAAAAATAAATGGGAGAGGAAGATGATTAACCAGGTAAAAAGTGAACCAAACATCGATATCCCCATCATAAATGCGTAGGAAGATCCAGGCAGCAGCGCATTTACAACAGCTGCAAAAATAATTCCAGTTGAGGAAACGATAAGTGCAGTTGTTGGAACCCCTTTTTTAGACAGCTTCCCCATTACGGCAGGCGCAAACTTTTCTTGCGATAGTGAAAACAACGTTCTTGAGGAAGCATACAGCATCCCGTTCATGGAAGATAACGCGGCTGTTAACACGATAAAATTCATGATGCCAGAAGCGCCAGGTATATTTAAGATTTCCATGACTCTAACAAATGGGCTTTTTTCAATTCCTGCCGATTGCCATGGAACAATCATCAACATGATCGCCAAAGTTACCACATAGAAAGCAGACAATCGGAAAACAGTTGACCTTAAGGCTTTCGGTACAGCTACATCCGGCTCTTTGGCTTCACCTGCAGTAACCGCGACCAATTCAGTACCTATGAAGCTAAAAAGAGAAATAAAGACGGCAATCCACATTCCTTTAAAACCAAATGGCAGGAAACCTTTATGATCTACCAGGTTATGAGCGCCCACATTTTCATAGCTGGAAGTCCCAAATAGAACGTACGCACCAAGAAGGATAAATCCAACAATTGCACTAACCTTGATCATGGAAAACCAATACTCAAATGATGCAAATGCATTAACACTGGTAGCGTTTACATATATGAGCACTGCGGTAAATATAATGATCCAAGTGATACCTGGGACTCCCGGATACCAGTATTTCATATAGACTGCAATTGCACTTATTTCAACCCCGATCGCAAGAACCTGAGCAATCCAATAAGAGTACCGAACAAGAAAGCCTACCATGGGATGTAGATAGAGATCCGCAATCGTTCCAAAAGATCCTGAAGTTGGATGGGCAACCGTCATTTCTGCCAAACAACCCATTAATAATAAAACGATAAACGCACCTATGGTATAGCTCAGCAATACACTTGGTCCTGCAGTGCCAATGGCTAGTCCGCTTCCAAGGAATAACCCCGTCCCAATGGCCATCCCCATTGCGATCATCGAGAGCCGACTTGAAGATAACTCCCGTTTTAATCCCTCGCCGCTATTTTTAATTTCCATTTATTTCATCCCCTTCTTTAACCATCAGGCTTTGTCCAACCATATCTTGTTCAATGCCCTCAGAGGGAAAAGCCCCTCCCACTGCTTTTTGCTTTATGCCACTACTTCACGTTCATTTTTAAATTTCTCATATTGTTTTTCAGTCATAATCTTTTTAAGGGTTTGAACCACTTCCCAAACTTCCTCATAGGACGTATAAAGGGCAACAGGTGCAAGACGAATGATGTTAGGCGCTCGAAAATCCGGAATGATGCCATTTTCCTTCAATGATTTACAAATTCGTGCCGCTTCGTTATGCTCAAGGCTTACATGCCCGCCGCGTCGTGCATCCTCTCTTGGCGTTCCTATGAAAAATCCCATATCCCCTAATTCACTCTCAATTAAATTCATTAAATATTGATTGATTTTAAGTGATTTTTGACGAATATTTTCTATTCCTGCTTCCGCAAAAATTTCCAATGACCCAATCAAAGGGGCAACGCTAAGCACATGAGGAGTTCCTATTTGGAAAGCTCCCGCAGAAAGAGCAGGGGTTAACGTGTGCTCCATATCGAATTGCTTCTCTTTAGCAGAACTAAACCATCCGGCGAGTCCGGGCATTTTTCCAAAATGCTTTCGATTCACAAACAAGCCTCCGACACCGCCAGGTCCTCCGTTCAAATGTTTATAATTACACCAAAACGCAAAATCTACACCCCATTCGCTAAATGAGTGTGGAATCGAACCTGCCGAGTGGCAAGCGTCAAACCCKATTAAAATCCCTCTACGGTGTGCTTCAGCCGTTAATCGTTTAATATCCAATATTTGACCGCTGCGATAAAGTACGGTGGGCAAAACGATCAAAGCGACTGTCTCGTCCATGGCTTCCATAATGTCATCTTCTTCTAAAAAGCGTCCGTCGCGGCTTTTCACACGAATCAGATGTGTATCGGGGTTATTTCCATGTATCCGTAACTGGCTTTGTAGAGCATAAATATCGGATGGAAATGTGAGTTCATCCGCTAAAATTTTTGTGCGTAAACCTTCTGGATGATAAAACGTAGATACAAGCTGATGCATGTTTACGGTTGTAGAACCTGTTACAATGACTTCTTCTGCTGAGCCTCCTACTAACGGAGCAAGCTTCTTGCCTAGATTCTCTGCCATAAAGAACCATGGATGTTTTCCCTCTGTCCAGCCGTCGATTCCATATTCTTTCCAATCCTCTAAAGATTCCAAGAGAGTCCTTTCCGCTCTTTTCGATAGTAGTCCTAATGAGTTCCMATCCATATAAATGGAGCCTGGCTTTAAATAAAACTCTTCTCGAAACCGTACCAGAGAATCTTCCTTATCCAATTCTTTTGCATATTTTAAAGTTCCTTCAAAGTTTTTCAAATGCATCAAGATAATCCTCTCCTTTACAAAATGAATGTGATAAAGCGCTTTCTTGATTGAATATGACGTAATGTCAATATTATTATCGCTCTAAATATGACACGGTGTCAATATTATTTTTATGCTAATTTTTTACATGAATACCTTATGGCTTCCCTTCCTTTTAAATGAAAAAACATATATGCTAGAGATATTGAATAATGGGGGAATAAGAATGGATCACCGCAATATAGAGGATAAAAGACATTTACGATCGATGAAAACACGGATGAAGCTTTTAGAAGCCGCTAGGGAAGTCTTTCTTCAAGAAGGTTTTCAAAAAGCAACGATCTCGCAGATGATTAACAAAGCGAGTATTGGATACGGAACGGCCTATGTTCATTTTGGAGGAAAAGAAGATCTTTTGATCGTATTGTTGGAGGATGTTATGGAGCGATTTTTTGACATTGCGGAAATCTCCTTCCTGCCCAAATCGAAACAAGAAGCCGTAGAAATTATTAACAAACAAGCCTACGCTTTTCTAAAAACTGCGGAAGCCGAGCGGGATATGATGCAAGTCTTTGAACAAGCAATCGGGGTTTCTTCGTTAGTCTCGGATAAATGGAAAGCTATTCGGGAAAAATTTATTGGGCGTATTTCCACGGACGTTGCCTATTCCCAACAAAATGGGTTAGCTAGATCGGAATTAAATCATGAGATTGTGGCACGAGGCTGGTATTTTACGAATGAAATGTACCTATKGGAAATTGTCCGGAACGAACATCATGGTTCTGTTGAAGAGGTCGCAAGAACGATTACTTCTGTCTACGTCACAGGACTTTATATATAGTCGGACCAATAGCCCAGACACCGTATGACCGGTTCTGGGCTTGTTACATTCAAACAAATAATTAAGCTTTAACAGTAAAGTCAATCGAACCAAGACCATCCCATTTTGCAGAGACAACATCGCCCTCAAACAGCTGGTGTGCTCCGGTAATTCCACCAGTTAAAATGATCTGGCCTGCTTTCAGCTTACGGCCTCTGCGGGCAAGCATATTAGCCAGCATGGCGACCGAATTAGCCGGATGTCCGAGAACGGCAGCGCCTGCACCCAAATCTTTCATTTCTCCGTTAATAGAAAGGGTGACCCCGACCAAATCCAGATCAAATTCAAGCGGATTTCTCATCGTGGAACCAATGAATACTCGTGAGGAAGAAGTGTTATCTGCAATAACATCCGGCAAAGTGAATTGGAAATTTTGATATCTACTATCAATGATTTCTAATGCAGGAACGACATAATCTGTAGCGGCCAACACTTGTGCTCCTGTAATTCCAGGTCCCTCGATATCCTTGCCAAGAATAAAAGCAATTTCCGCTTCTACTTTCGGATGTATCAATTCGCTTAGCGAAAGCTCTCCGCGATCAAGAGCCATATAATCAAAAATGTAGCCGTAAATCGGCTCGTCTACATTCATTTGCTTCATTTTGGCCATGCTGGTAAAACCCATCTTCAATGCAAAAATTTGATGCCCTTGCTCAGCCTTAATAGCAACGATTTCATCTTGGATACGGTATCCATCATTTACAGATAGCTCAGGATATTCGGCCGTCAGCTTAATGACTTCATGCTTGTTCAATTCAGCATCCACAAGCTTTTCGGCAAGAGTTCTGTTAATTTGATCAGAAAGCAAATTGGTTCCCCCCTCTAGAGTTACGCTTAGCGATTTCTGCAGCTATGTCAATGATCATATCCTCTTGCCCACCAACAACATTACGCTTTCCAAGTTCCATTAGGATATCGCGGGAATCAATTTCAAACTTCTTCGCTGCACGCTCCGCATGCAAACGGAAGCTGGAATATACGCCGGCATAGCCGAGAACCAGGCTGTTTTTAGTGATTTCCTGAGGCACCTCCAGAATAGGCGCTACGATATCTTCTGCCAAATCCATCATTTTGTACAGATCCACACCCGTGTTAATGCCCATACGCTCCAACACGGCGATTAACACTTCGGTTTGCGTGTTGCCAGCGCCTGCGCCTAAACAGCGTACACTGCCGTCAATACGTGTGGCGCCTTCCTCAATTGCCGCAAGCGTATTGGCCATAGCCAAGGATAAATTGTTATGACCATGAAATCCTACATCAATACCAACGCTTTGCTTCAGAGCCCGAATTCGCTCCGCAACTTCTTTGGGCAGCATCGCTCCAGCTGAATCAAAGATATACACGGCATCTGCCCCATAGCTCTCCATCAATTTCGCTTGCTCCACAATTTTACTCGGTGATGCCATGTGAGACATCATCAAGAATCCGATCGTCTCAAGCCCTAGTTCCTTTGAGCGAGCAATGTGCTGAGCAGAAACGTCTGCCTCCGTTACATGGGTTCCAATGCGCGCCATGCCTACACCTAACTTTGCAGCGGCATTTAAATGTTTAGTCGTACCAATTCCCGGCAGAAGCAATACAGCAATTTTGGCTTGTTTGCAAACGGAAACAGCTGCTTCAATCAGTTCCATTTCATCCGTTCGGGACAATCCATATTGCAAGGATGAACCGGCAAGTCCGTCCCCGTGCGTCACTTCAATGTAAGGAACGTTTGCTTCGTCAAGTGAGCGGGCTACATTGACCACTTGCTCCACTGTGTATTGATGATTGATCGCATGGCTACCGTCACGAAGGGCCACTTCCGTGATGAGAATATCGCGGTTAACACTCATCGTCTCCTTCTCCTTTCTTATTTAGGCTGTTTCTGCAGTGAGGGATTTGGCAAGTTCCTCAGCCACTTTCACTGCTGTAGCTGTCATAATATCCAAATTACCCGAGTATTTTGGGAGGTAATCGCCAGCTCCTTCTACTTCAAGGAACACGGTTACTTTGTTTTTATCAAAAATAGGTTCCGTGCGAAGTCGATACCCAGGCACATACGATTGGATGTAGGCAACTGTCTGTTCGATTGACTTCACAATGTCCTCTTCATCGAGTTGATCCGGGTCTACCAATGCATATACCGTATCTCTCATCAAAATCGGTGGTTCAGCAGGATTCATGATAATAATCGCTTTTCCTTTTTTCGCTCCGCCAATGCTTTCAATACCGTGGGAAGTCGTTTCCGTAAACTCGTCAATATTGGCGCGAGTTCCCGGACCAGCGCTTTTACTTGAAATGGTGGCGACAATTTCGGCGTAGCTCACTGGGCTGACCTTATTAATCGCATGAATAATCGGAATTGTCGCTTGTCCACCACAAGTAATCAAGTTAATATTTGACGCATTCAGATGAGCGCCAAGATTAGCGCTCGGAACGACATAAGGTCCAACTGCGGCCGGTGTTAGATCAATCGCTATTTTCCCTGCTTCCCGGAGAGCCTTGGCATGTCGAATATGAGCCTTTGCAGACGTAGCGTCAAACACGATATCAGCAAGCTCTGGGCTTTGCTCCAAAAATTGCTTCAGTCCTCCAGCGAACACTTTATATCCGTGATCTTTCGCACGGCGAAGTCCATCCGATTCGGCGTCAATCCCGATCATTGAAGTTAATTCAAGTACATCCGATCTGCTTAACTTCATCATTAAATCAGTGCCGATGTTCCCAGAGCCCAGAATAGCTACCTTTATTTTAGACATTCTACTCTCCTCCAAATCATTCAGTTAAGATGTGAACCTGACGCCAACTTCCCCTAGATGAGCAATACGTGCGCTGAAATAATCACCAGGAGCCGCATTGGCAGCTGCAGACAGCGCTCCGGAAAGGATAACCTCTCCGGCTTTTAACGTAATGCCGAATTCAAACAATTTATTAGCAAGCCACGCTACACAAGTTGCCGGATTGCCTAGCGCCGCGGCGCCAACGCCGGTATTAATCAACTCTCCGTTTTTATATAAAGCCATACCCGCCATGACAAGATCAATTTGATCCGGCTTGACTGGACGTCCACCGAGAACATATAAACCGGAAGATGCGTTATCGGCTACGGTATCCTCTAGCTTGATTTTCCAATCCGCAATGCGGCTGTCAACAATTTCCAAAGCTGGAAGCGCATAATCGGTTGCCATAAGGACATCATGCGCAGTAACCCGCGGACCTACCAAGTCGCGCTTCAGGACAAAAGCGATTTCAGCCTCCGCTTTCGGCTGAAGAACGCGTGCAAACGAAATTTCTCCGTTATTTTCCACTGCCATATCATCTAACAAATGACCATAATCCGGTTGATCTACGCCCAATAACTTTTGCATAGCCAGTGAAGTAAGCCCAATTTTCTTGCCTACAATTTTAGCGCCGTCCGCAACTTTGCGTTCGATTGTTTTCAATTGAACGTGGTATGCTTCTTCGACGGTAATGTTGGAGTCCAAGGACGTCAACGGTGATACCCCGTGTCCTATTTTTACAGCCTTTTCCAAGTAATCAGCAAATCGTGTAATCTTCACCAAATCCAAATTCTCTTCCTCCTCCAAGTTGAAGCTCTTTCTATAGTTTCATGGTAACTGTCTTTGCTTCCGTATAAAATTCGAAGCTGTGACGACCGCCTTCACGACCGATTCCGCTTTCTTTCGCTCCCCCAAACGGAGTGCGCAAATCGCGAACATACCAGCAGTTAATCCACAATAGACCGGATTTCACTTGATCGGCAACGCGGTGAGCGCGTCTCAAGTCATTCGTCCATACGACTCCGGCTAACCCATAGATAGAATCATTGGCAATTTGAATCGCTTCTTCTTCTGTTTTAAAAGGAATAATGACAATGACCGGACCGAATATTTCTTCTTGAGCCACTCTCATTTTGTTGTCTACATCGTAAAATACGGTTGGCTCGTAGAAATTGCCCTCTCCGAGGGTTGTGATTTTCTTACCGCCATAAGCCAGTTTAGCACCTTCGCTGAGGCCGATCTGCACATACTCATCAACCGTATTCAAGTGACTACTTGATACGAGCGCGCCCATATCCGTCTCTTCATCAAGCGGATTACCCACTTTAATCTGTTTAACAGCCGCAACGAATTTTTCCAGAAACTTGTCGTAAACACTCTCTTGAACCAATAGTCTGGAGCCCGCTAAACAAATTTCCCCTTGATTACGGAATATGGCTTCAATGGATCCTTTAACCGCCTCATCCAAATCCGCGTCCTCAAACACAATATTAGCTGACTTCCCTCCGAGTTCGAGTGATACTGGGATAAGCTGAGAAGCTGCATTTTTCATTACTGTCTTTCCAGTCGTTGTTTCACCCACAAATGAAATGCGGCGCACATTAGGATGAGTGGTCATTGCAGTCCCAACAGTTCCGCCAGGACCTGTAAGAATATTTAGAACGCCGGGCGGCAACCCTGCTTCATTCGCTATTTCGCCAAGCATAACAGCGCTGAGCGGCGTGTAAGAAGCCGGTTTCACGATAACGGTATTGCCTGAGGCGAGCGCCGCGGAAGCTTTCCATGTCATTTGCATAAACGGCAGGTTCCAAGGAATAATGAGGCTTGTTACACCTGCGGGCGCATATTTGGAATAAGACATGAACTTATTCATATCGTAGTGTTCGTGCACCATGTATTTGGCCATTTCGGCAAAGAAACGCATGTTCCAAGCCGCTCGCGGGATGTCAAAGCCGCGGCTTTCTTTAATCGGCTTACCGACGTCAAGCGTCTCCACCATCGCCAATTCATCCACCCTTTCCAGGATGATATCGGACATTCTGCACAAAATTTTCGCTCTATCTTCGACCGCCATTTTGCTCCAAACACCGCTTTCGAACGTGCGATGAGCCACGTCAATCGCTTTGTTCACATCCTGCTCGTTTGCATTCGCCACAGTCGTTAGCTTTCGATTCGTCGCAGGATCAATCGTATCGAATGTCTCACCTGAGATTGCGTCTACATATTCACCATTAATAAACAACTTTGCGGCTCTTATTTTTACCTGGTTGCCTTGTATCGTCTGACTCATTGGAAACCTCCTATTCTTCGACTTCTAGAATCATTTCAACTTCAACTGCATTATTGAGCGGCAGCTGCGCCATTCCTACAGCCGATCGTCCGTGCTTTCCTTTTTCCCCGAATACGTCTACAAGCAAATCAGATGCGCCGTTCATCACCTTCGGTTGATCTGTAAAATCAGGAGAGCTGTTTACAAAGCCCAGGATTTTGACGATCCGCTTTACTTTGCTCAGGTCCCCAACTTCTTGCTTAACGACTGTGAGCAGATTGAGCATACACTGTTTTGCTGCCGCGTAGCCTACCTCAATGGTCACATCTTCGCCGAGCTTTCCGCGATATTCATTCGTTCCTTGACCAGCCGTAAAAATCAAGTTTCCTGTGCGTACGCAGCCTACATAATTACCAACCGCTTTACGCGGATCAGGCAGTTTAAGACCCAGTTCTTGTAATCTTTTTTCCGGCGTAACATTTGAATTTGTCATAGCTCTCACCTTGTTTATTTAATGTTTAAAAATCGTAATGCGTTTGCCCCGAGCATAGCTAATCTTTGCTCTTCCGGAACATCCAGCGTGCGGTCAATGACTTCCCCAGGCGGCACTTCTCGTAACAAAAACGGATAATCTGATCCCATCAAGATGCGATCGTAGCCAAACTTGTCAACCAAATATTTGACATTCCCCGGATCGTTGACGAGCGAGTCAAAGTAAAAATTATCTGTGTAATGGCTTGGCGGATTCGAAATGAGTCTCAAATGCGGCCATACATGCCAACCCTTATCAAGACGAGGCAGAATGTATGGAAACGAACCCCCGCCGTGTGCAAAACAAATTTTGAGTTTCGGGAACTTCTCAATGACCCCGCCTAAGATTAAACTTGCGGCAGCCAGAGCCGTTTCGCTCGGCATCCCGACGGTGTACATGAGATTGTGACGGGGCATCCGCTCTTTGCCCATTGTCTCCCATGGGTGGACAAACAATGGTACATTCCATTGCTCACACATTTGGAAAAATTCAATCAGTGAAGGATCATCTAAGTTGTTGCCGTTGACATTTGTGCCGATTTCGATTCCTTTTAAACCAAGTACGTTTATGCAGCGATCCATTTCACGTATAGCCACTTCCGGATTTTGCAGCGGAACCGCTCCCAGTCCGATAAAACGATCCGGATATTGGCTAACTGTTTCTGCGATGAAATCGTTCTGAATTCGGGCCATCGCCTCTGCTTCTGCTGCAGGAGCCCAATAGGAGAACGTAACAGGAATAGGAGACAGCACTTGCATATCTACATGTTCCCGCTCCATATCGTGTATTCTCTTAACGGGGTCCCAACACTGATCCGTGATTTCACGGAACACTTTACCTGCAACCATAATGTTGGCGCCGCATGTGCATGTTCGCTGAATCGTGGGCCAACGCCCACCCCCATATTTTTCATTAAAGTCAGGAAAATCTTCTGGAATAATATGCGTATGGAAATCTACTCGCATATCCATTCACTCGCTTCGGGAGCCATCTCATGTCCGCATTTATCGCACTTTCTCAGATCTTCATTGCCGTTAAAAGCCTGGATCGCTTCTTTGACTTGAATTTCAATATTCGTCAATTGAACGGTAGTACGGTGCATCAGATGATCGCATTTTTCGCAGAACCAAACGAAACTTTCCAGCTCACCTTCAGGTCTGCTGCGTTCAATAACGAGACCAATCGTGTCCGCGATCCGGTGCGGAGAGTGGGGAACGTTAGGCGGAAGCAGGAACATCTCTCCCTCTTTCACAGTAATAACCTCGCGCTTGCCATCCTTATTAATGATTTCGACGTAGCAATCTCCCTTTAGCTGATAAAATACTTCTTCCGAAGGATCGACGTGAAAGTCGCGACGTTTGTTAGGACCTCCAAGAAGCATAACCATCAACTCTGTGTCTTTCCATATGACTTTGTTGTTCACCGGAGGTTTAAGCTGATCTTTGTTTTCCTCGATAAATTTCATCAAATTAATAGGTTTAAGCATTTCGAATCACTCCTCTGATTTATGGTTTGGGTAAGTCTTCCCTGCTCAAGATCGTTTCTTTTCCACCGTTTTCCCTGCAATTCCCCAGTGCGTTAACGGAATATCATATAGTAAAACCCTTACGCTTTCAGGTGAAACCTGCAGCGTTTCGGACACCGTTTGAGTGACACGTGCAATCAGCTCGTCTTTTACTTCTTGATCTCTACCTTCTAGGATCTTCAACTCAATTATCGGCATTTAAACAGTCCCTTCTGTTTTCAACGCCTTTTGCATAAAGACAACCTCTTGAGCCAAATTTGCGATTCTTTCCAATACGTCAGCGTCAACAATTTCGTTCTGTTTATTGAAATGATCGTTATTCGCATAGACATAACCTGGAGCAACATAAGCTCGGAAATAACCGGCGATCGGCTTCAAGTGATTTTCAATCACTAGAAAATGCTGATAAGTCCCTCCTGTAGCGGCAAATCCCATTACTTTGTTACGAAGAACCTGCGGAGGAATATGATCAAACAGATTTTTCAGAACCCCTGTGATAGACCCCTGAAATATTGGCGTACCGATGATATAAAAGTCAGCTGACGTGATCATGTCGATGACCTTTTGAGTATCATCCTCATAGGCGGAGAGAGCACGTCCGTCAACGAACGAAACTTTGTAATCTCTCATATCCAACAGTTCAACTTCAATATCAGGGTTTTGTCTTTTAACCTCATCAAGTGCTTTTTGCACGACGATGCTTGTTTTTGCGCCAATGATTGTTCCAGATATACCCAATAGTTTCATTCTGACTCACTCCTCAGCAGGAAATTGTGTGCGCATGCAGCCAACCTAGTAAATTAAATGATTGCTGAATCTCACCATCCGAAATCAATTGGCGTATTCGCGTAGACGATATATGTTTTCMTTCAGAACAGCAAATAGGCTGCATCATTCGAACCTTGAAATACCGTTCAAGTAGAGTTATATCCCCTTCGCGGTTTTTTCCGAACCGAAAATCTTGGCCAACGATAATTTCCAGTGGATTCAGCTTACTTAAATTTTCAATGAAATCAGATGAACTTCGGGAGGCATACTGTTCGTCAAATTGGGCAACTACCGTATGCTCGATGCCCAGTCGGGCAATCCGATCCAGCTTTTCTTCCATTGTCGTTAACATACGAGCCCCTGAAAAGAAAGTGCGAGGTGGGAGATCAAAGGTATAGACGACACTAGGTGCACCCAATATCTCGCTTCTTAGCAGCACTTGTTGTATGACGGCTTGATGCCCCTGATGCACGCCGTCAAAAGCACCGATTGCAATAACCGAGCCCGGTAAAGTTAAAATTCCATCTGCATGTGATTGCACGCCTCCACCTCATTCCCTAAAAATATCAATCATTTATTAACTAGTTCTGCCCATAGGCCCCTGGAATCTGCGACACGTCTAACGCTTCTTCTACCATTGCAAATGAATGAGTTTTTTTGTAGTTGTTGTAGAAAATGGCTTTTTTGCGAATCGGATCGCCTGTGTAATAACGTTCGTATTGGAGCAGCCGTTGGCCGAACGCCTCGCCGCATAGATCCCATGCCAGCTTAAACAGATGGATACGATCCGTACCGGAAATTCCTTCACGACCGCCATAATAGCGTTCCATATCTTCCGCTAATTCAGGATTTGTCAAATCTCCTTCCGTCGGAGACATGAGCAATCCACCTGCACCAATGATTTGCATCACCTCAATCGCGCGCGGATAGAACGTCGGCAGCAGCCCGCGAATCGTTTCAATTGGATTATATCCAGGAACCAAATCACCGGATGGTAAAGTTTCATACTCTAACTCCGCAACTCTTAGCAAAGCTCTAATCGATTCCACAGACTGAGCTAATTCGCCCAAATCATTTTGAACGTTCAAGTAAGCATCTACACCGATGGAGTCGGCCACTCGCATTGCCACTTCAGTAGCGAACTGAAGCTTAATCAAGCCTCTTACGCCGGTTTGGTGCGACGGTTGCTGTCCAAGCCCTGCTTTTGGATACAACAAGTTCGCCGCTTCCACGTTGTTATACAAAAATATGCGATCCCAAGGAACCAATACGTCGTTAAAAACGAGCAGTGCATCCATCTCTTCGAATCGTGACGCCAGCGGATGATCGGCTAAGCAGCGCGTTCCATCTTGCATAGGCTCGCGGCATAGAATGCGAAGCCCCGGCGTATCGATTGGGAGCGCAAATGCTAGCGCATAACGCTCATCGCCAGGTTTAAATCCAGGGAACGAATACACGATGACTTCATCCGTAATCGGCGAAAGAGTGGCCAACATCTTGGCTCCTCTGACGATCAACCCCTCAGGTGTTTCTCTAACAGCGCCCAAGTGAGTGAAGGTGTCCTGCTGTTCATGCGATGTCTTACTGCGGTCATTTTGCGGGTTGATAATCGCGTGTGTTAAAAATAAGTCGTTATCCCGTACATGACGGTAGTAATTTTTGGCATTTTCCGCCCAATCCGGGTTATATTTCGCCAAAAAGTCTGCATTGCTATACAGCGAAGTGACCACGACATTGAGAAAATCCGGCGTTCTTCCCATCAAACCAAATGTTACTTTTGCAAACTCCTCAAATACTTGTCTCCGCGCTTGTAAATGTTCCGGTTTTTTCGGGACTAAGAATGCGTTGTTCACTCGTTCCCCGGTTTCTTCACAGATGTGTGTAATGCTGTCTTGGCGTGCTGGGTCATGCTGCATGTCATACAGCTTTGCTATTTCATGAATAGGTTGCTTGAATACAACATCTTCATACAAATTAGTCACTCTTCTTCCCGATAGCCATACGTCCGGCTGTCGAGCTTTCAATGCCTCAATATACTGAGTGCCAGTACGAATTCCCATTCGCTGTTCCTCCTTTATCGTTGTAAGCTTGATGCTTATGCCTGAATTATAATACCCGCCAGATAAAAGGACTGTAAGGCAATTAACGTTTTTTACGCTCTTTTTGAAAACGGATTCATCGAATAAGAAAAGAAAGACTTCAACAATGATCGACACTTCTTTGCATAAATATGATCCTTTTCCCTCTTGTTTCCGGGAGCTGTTAAGCATTTAACGTTTTTTCGGTTATTTTTTACCACGTTGTTGTAAACACTATTATTCATCCCTTATAATTGAACTGAAAACGGTTGAGCCAGAGGAGTGATGAATTTGGTAAGCCAGTTTGAACTGATGGATCAGTGGAAGCAGGTTTTAAAGTACGGTAATAGACAGTTTTTTAAAAAGAAAACCGTCATCTATCGCCAAGGTACTGTCGGAGATGGTTTTTATTATCTGCACAGCGGCATCGTTAAAATTGCTGCATCCGGCTCAACAGGGAAAGAACGCATGCTAAATATTGTCGTTCCCGGACAGTTGGTTGGTGTTCATGCGATTGATCAGCAAACCCATTTTACAACGGCAATAACGGCCAAAGACTCCGTGCTATATCATTTTTCCAGTGAACAGTTTAAAGAACTGTTGACAGAGCAGCCTGAGTTAATCCATCTTGTTACTCAAACGATCATACAAAAAATGAGCATACTTTTATTTACCATTAATATGAAAGCGCTTTCTGCTGAAGGGCAAATGGCCATCATTCTATTAAATCTGTTTAATGATTTCAAAAATTACGAAATCCCACTGTCACAACAAGAGCTTGCCAATTGCACGGGCTTAACCAGAATCACTATTTACAAAATCCTTCGGCAATGGAAAGAAGGAGGAATCATCGAAATCAAGGAACGTAAATTTATGATCAAACGACCCGATCTACTAAAAGGCATCATCGAGGATCGTTCATGACACTTTGATCCTCGGGAAAAGGTGGCCAAATGATAAACCTTCGTTATAAATTAGAGCCCTATTTATCGTATGCTCAAGTCCTTCATTTCAAAAAAAAGGACATCATTTACCGTCAAGGTGAAAGCGGAAAAGGCTTTTATTACTTGGAACAGGGCGGAGTAAAAATCGTTCTCCTGTCGGATAGCGGTCATGAACGTATTCTGGACTACATTCCAATAGGAACAATACTCGGGGAGCACGGCGCGAGCAAGTCCCCTTATCTAACGTCTGCTTTTGCTACTTCTCCCTCTATTTTGTATTATTTTTCCGATGAAGCATTAACCAAGATGTGCAAGGATCATCCAGAAGCAGCAATGATATTCACAAATTCTCTTATTTACAAGGTCAGATTGCTCGCTGAGCTCATCGCCTTTCATGACAGCCCTGTTGAGCAGCAAATGGCACATTATTTGCTTAAACTCATTCAGATCCACGAGAATGAAAATATTCCAATTGATCAAACTTCACTCGCCCGCTACGTCGACACGTCCCGAATTACAGTGAACAAAATTGTTAATAATTGGAAAAATTCAGGAATTATTAATTTCTCTCACCCCGGCACGATCCACATTACGAATATTAACAGGCTTAAAGAAATCACGAATAATTCGGAGCACATGTAATTACTTTCACATTAACCTCGTAATAGACAAATGCAGCCCGCCTCTTCACAGAGGTCGGGCTGCATTTTATTTGTTATCATCTACGCCGTTTCAAACTCCAGATCCCGTTTCTACCATTACTTTTATCATTCATTGACCTTGACTCCTAGCCCTTCCGCCTCTGGCGTATCATATCGTGACCAATCAACCGTTAATTCAAGAAAGATTGCCAGCAGGACACCCATCAACAGTCCGTTGCCGACAATCGGGCGTATGATTCCAGGAAAAACTGAAAAAGCTTCAGGCGGCACGTTCAGGATTGAAATTCCAAGCAGCGCAGGTGCCGAAATCCGGTAAACGGTTATTGCATTAAACGTGAACCCTTGCAAATTTCGAAACGCAGAGCCGAACAACTGAAAATAAATGACGAAGAGTACTGCATTTCCGACGCTAACCGGCATCGTCACAAAAAAAGTATCAAATCCCGGGACAAACCCGATTATGGCAAATAGTACTCCTCCTAATACGAGAACCGATCTGTCCAATATTTTGGTGCTTTCTAGAAACCCAATAGACGATGTAAAAGGACCGTAAGGCACCAGCCCAAACAACCCGGATAGAACCGTGTGAAATCCTGTAAAATGGAATGATCTCTTATACTGCGAGTCCGAACTAACAGTCCTATAAAGCTTTTCTGCTGCCTTAAGAGACGCAATTGTATTGGTCATATTAATAAGCCCCGCAAGCATAGCTGCAATCAAAACACCAACTTCCAAATGCGGATTTCCCCATGGGAACAGAACAAAATCGAAATTGTTGCCTCCGATTTCGACTCCGGTTGTAGTGTTGGGAAACAAAACGCGGTAAGCCACCCAACCAGCAAGCATACCGATCAAAACTGAAAAGCTTCTTACCTTCCCCCTACCCTTCACTCCTATCCAGCTAACTAAAAATATTACCGCAATGGAGAGTGCGGCAACCGGCATATCGATTCGGCCTCCGCTCAATCCGATCATGCTTTTAAAAAAAACGATAATCAATTGGCAGGAAAGAAGAAACAAGTACACGAACATGACGATTTGTGTAAACACTTTTTTCAGCACTTTGCCGAAGCCGATCGCCCCCAGTATCGAAGTGACCACTCCGGAGGCGATAATCCCTACTGTAAGCGCTCCCCCCATTTGTTCTAAGGTCATTCCCATGGACGGAGCTGCAGCAGCAAGACTCAAAATAAGTCCCCACCAAAGGCCGGAAGGCCCCTCCATCAAGGCGTACCGGTGTCCGAAGGCTGCTTGTAGCATGCTCGCAATACCGGTAACGACGAAAGTGACTTTCACCACGGAAGCAGTAAGTTCCGGGGAAAAACCGAATGCGGTACTGACTGATAAGGGCACCACAATCGTATTGGCAAACAAAAAGAAAAACCATTGCACACCCGCCAGCCAAAACGATGCCGAGGTCAATTTGTACACGTTGCTACCTCCTTTTACAAGCACCACATTTCCCACCTTCATTATAATTTGGATTCCAGAAGGATCATGTAAACTAATTAACGTTATAGGCTATTAATGAAAGCGCAATTATTCCCTGTAAAAAACCAACGAAAAAAAACAAGCTGACACCTGTTGTATACAGTTGGCAGCTTGCAGTTTATATAGAAAATGAAATAACGAGTTAAATTAATCTATCCTTTTCAACGGGTACAAGTAGGATAGAAATTGAAGCGATTAACGCTGCGAGAGAAAAAATATAAAAATTTACACTGAAATCCACTTTCCATGCCAATAGAAGTCCCCCTAGAATAGGCCCACAGGAGGCACCGATTCTGCCAACACCGGATGCCCAACCCAAAGCGGTTGAACGTGCGTGTGTAGGGAAGTATTTTGTAAGGTAGGCATTCAAAATAATAAGTATTCCAGTTGAACCTATTCCCGCGATCCCGATGAGTGGATAGAGCAAGAACGTAGGGGGCTTTAGACTTAATAAAGCGATACTTATCGCCGCTGCAAAATAGGCTATGCTAATGACCCGTTTTGAGCCCCATCGGTCTGCTGCTGCACCAGCCCCGAGTGCGCCGAAAATGGCTGTAAAGTTTAACATTAATAAAAGTGACAAACTGGAGCCAAGAGGGTAACCAGCCTGGACCATCATTTTAGGCAGCCACGCACTTAATCCGTAAACTAAGAGTAAGCCCATGAAAAAAGTAACCCAAAAAAACGTGGTTGTTCGTAAATACGGTTTGGAAAATAAGAAACCAATAGCACCCAATTTATTTTTTGAATCTTTTGTGTTTTCTACTTGATGTATCGTAGGTAGATCGATCTGATATTTCTTACAAATGGCTTCTGCTTCTTGTTTACGATTACGTGCGACCAGAAAATTGAGTGATTCAGGTAGCTTCCAAATGAGGAAAGGCACCAGGACGATAGGGGACAATCCCAGCCAGAACAAAAATCTCCAGCCGTAGTCATTTAGGAAAAATAAGGAAGCTAATGCTCCTAGTACGCCTCCAAGAGGATAACCGGAAAACATAATGGCATTCATCAGCGAACGACGACGAACAGGCGCGTATTCAATCGTAAGTGTGGTTGCAATCGGCATAGCCCCGCCTAATGCAATCCCTCCTGCAAAACGGATGAATCCTAACATTTCCGGTGAAGCAGCCATGGCTGATAAACCCATAGTAATAGAAAAAATACCAATACAAGTGATGAGAGTCCATTTGCGGCCGATGAGGTCCGACAACGACCCAACGACAACGTTCCCAATGATCATTCCGATCAGCGCGTAACTGCCAATGAGCCCGGCTTGAACAGGTGATAACCCCAATGACTTATCCGTTAATAAGCTTGACATGACCGCACCGTAAATACCTAGATCATATCCTTCAGCCATAATCGTTAGAAAGCAGCAGAAAACGACTAAAGCAGTTAATGATTTTGCAGTTCGCGTTGGCTTTTGCAGAGTATCAGCGGTCTCTGATTTTCCGTTTAGAGAGAGATTTTCATTCATGTTCAATATAAAACCCTCTTTCAAATTTTTTTTTTAAATCGAACTGCGAATCATGTTTCCTTTAAACATGACAGCTACACGCGTGGATCTTCTCGCAACGGTTTCCGCCGAACAGGTCGCATCCACCAAGACGAGATTTGCGTCATCTCCAACGGCTGGCCAAATCCGTTTGCCATTTGGGTCCAGAGTGGTTTTTCCACCTGTAATGAATGCAAGTGCTTTCGTAAGTGAACCTTCATCAATCCAACTGTATCGTTCAACAAACCTGTTTACTTTATCAACAATATCGCCGTTTCTAAAAGGGAACCATGAATCATAAAATCCATCGCATCCCAGTTCAACCTTCACCCCATTTTCATGTAAAAAAGGTAGCGGCGGGATCTGTCTGTTGATTAATACAGTTGATATGATGGAGACGCCTAATTCGGCAAAAAAATCGATTGTTTCAGCTGCTTCTTCGACAGAGACATCACCCAAGGCAAAAGCATGGCTAATTGCCACACGGTTATGATAACCTGCCTCTTTCGTCATGGCGGCCAACCGTTTCATCGTAGTCATGCCTAACTGGGATGGATCATGCAAATGGACATCGATGTCGGCATTAGCCTGTACAGCAATTTCCATCATTTGTGCAAGCGACTGCTCCATATTCCCATCCACTCCGGCCGGATCAAGGCCGCCAACAATCGTTGCTCCTTCCTTCATAGCCTGCTTCATCAAATCAACCGATTGCGAGCGTAGCAGACCATGCTGCGGAAAAGCAACAATTTCATACGTCATTTTGTCGCTAAATGTCTCCAGTGCTTTACGTACTTCCTCCAAATGCTTCAACCCGACATAAGGATCAATATTAACGTGAGTGCGGATATGAGTGACACCAGTCGAAGAAATAAACTCCAACATGCCTTCTGCCCGCTGTTTAACTGTATCCAACATAATAAGGTTCTCTTTCGCTTCAAAATCCAATCGTTCAATCAGATTTTTCACGGGTTTGCATGATTTCCATCCGTATCCCATGTAGGTTTTGTCCAAATGAATGTGTTTTTCAACAAAGGAAGGAAGGGCAAGTAGTCCCTTTGCATCTTTTCTCGGAAGATCGGTTACAAGCGGCAGATCGGCCGACATCATATTGGCGATTTTGCCGTTTTCAATCAAAAGATGACACACTTGCGAACGTGTATGAATAATACCGTCTTCAT
This sequence comes from Paenibacillus sp. 01T442, assembly GCF_056398345.1. Taxonomy (NCBI): domain Bacteria; kingdom Bacillati; phylum Bacillota; class Bacilli; order Caryophanales; family Paenibacillaceae; genus Paenibacillus; species Paenibacillus sp. 01T442. The sequence goes on along the minus strand of NZ_JBFTPF010000013.1, from coordinate 26,512 downwards.
CCTGCTCAAAACCACTGTCCAAGCGTACATGTGTCAACCAGTAAGCAGAAATCATATTCTATCTGTCATCCCTTTCTGTTTGAGGCATTCGTGTACTTATTCCCCCATAAAATTGAAAAGTTGTTAAAACAGCAGCGCATAACCCAATTTAGTTAAACATATCCCCTTCCTCCTTTCTTATATTTCCTCTCCTTCTAATTGGGATACTTATAATTTATTATAGGTTGTATTTTTAACGGTACGTGTTAACTAGTTAACGTTTTAATATTAAATGTAAGCGCTATTATTTTTTGTCGTTTTTGATTACCTCTTTTGCGAAATTTCAGAAACAGTTACTAAATGCTGTGCTTCAGTACTAATTGTTTCGATCGCTAGCGATATCTCTGAAACTTGTTCAAATTGATTGTGAAATAAGTGTTTCGATCCCTCAAAAAGTTTCCTTAAGTTCACAGTTTCATTTGTTAAATCATTAAGAATGCTTTCGATATGTCTGGATGACTCTTTGGAATCATCAGCCAACTTTTGTATTTCTTTAGCCACGACGGAGAAGCCTCGGCCCTGTTGGCCTATATGGGCTGCTTCAATAAGTGCGTTCAGACCTAGTATTTTGGTTTGGGTTGAAATCCCTGCTATCGTGGAAACGATTGAAGAAGTCCGGTTAATTTGCTCCTGTAAATTATTCATATATTCAAAAATGACTTCATTTTTTTCGAACAGAACTTTTGATGTTCTCATAATCGCAGTTGAGTTTGCATTCGTTTGCTGCACAAGGGCAAACAGATGCTCTGCAATATTCATTAGCCTTTTTTGTTTGTTCAAGCTGACTCCGAATACGATGGAACCGACGATGTATCCATTCTCAAAGATTGGTATTCCACCACCACAATACACTACTCCATAAACAGATTGATCAACAATGTTGAATTTTTCCTTCTTATTCTCTATTATTTCTTTAGCCACACTGCCTTGTTTAAAAGCTTCGTTCACTACGATGGGGAATTTTAGTGAATGACCAGGGAAATAAGCAACAAATTTCTCCATATCTGTAATGCCCATCGTAACATCTTCCTCAAACAAACAAATCATTTGAAACCAAATAGGTGCTGTAGCAAGTAGATGAGAGATGATATCTGATTTTTGATGAGAATTCATTTGGTCCATTGTCATGTCCTTTCATCAGTAGATGTCCATCGATAACGTATTTGAAATAGGTATTACTTAGCAATAAAAACAAACCGAACCCCCTATTTCACGTAGGGTTCCGGTTCTATGTTTACCAACCAAAATGTATTACATGGCATCCAATATGATGGCAGCCGTTTCCTCAATTGCCTTTTCCGTGACATCGATTACTGTACATCCAAGCTGCTTATACAAGTCGAAGGCGTATTCCAACTCTTCCGCTACTCTTTCTATGGCAGAATATTTAGCGCCAAATGGCAAACCTACCGCTTTCAACCGTTCCGTTCGGATCTTAACGAGCTGGTCCGCGCTCATCGTCAAGCCGATTAAATTGTTTTTGTTAAGTGTAAACAAGCCTTCGGGCGGTTTCACTTCCGGTACTAGTGGATAATTGGCTACTTTGTACCCTTTATGCGCCAGAAAAATACTAAGCGGCGTTTTCGATGTTCTTGAAACCCCCAGAAGAACAATATGTGCTTGTCTCAAAGCACTAGTATCCTTACCATCATCGCAATTGACTGCAAATTCAATGGCTTCGACCCGCTTCTGATAGTTTTCGTCCATTTGGTGAAGCAATCCCGCTTGCCTTTTAGGAGAATCCTTGAAAGTATCAATGAAAGCTTGCATGACAGGCCCAAGGATATCGATACTTGTTACGTTTAAGCGAATCGCTTCTTGACGCATCATCTCTCTTAATTCCGGAAGAACAAGCGTGTAAACTACAAAACTCCCCAACCTGGAAGCTTCCTCCATCATACTTCGGATTTCTTCCTCCGTTCGCATTGTTCCAAAACGTCTTACATGAACTTTGCTAGCGTTAAACTGACGAATTGTCGCTTGAACGACGGTATTTGCCGTTTCCCCAACCGAGTCAGAACAAATGAATATGGTATGGACTATCTCCCCCACCCGTGACACCTCCAAGCATCTCTGCCGCATCAAATGGCATTAGCTACCTTACATTCGTTGGGAACACCATGTTCGATGAACGCTTGTGCTGCGGCGATTCGAGCTAAAGGAATTCGGTAAGGGGAACAGCTAACATAATCCAATCCGATCAAGTGACAAAAGAAAATTGACTCTTTATCTCCGCCATGTTCCCCGCAAATCCCCGTTTTAAGCGATGGCTTAACAACACGGCCCACGTTTACGGCTAAGTCAATCAATTGGCCGACTCCTTCCGTGTCGAGCACCTGAAATGGATTATGCGGCAAAAGCTTTTGATCGACATAATGGGTTAAAAACTTTCCTTCCGCATCGTCACGGCTGTATCCAAACGTCATTTGCGTTAAGTCATTGGTGCCAAAAGAGAAGAAATCCGCGTGTGCCGCAATTTGGCGCGCAGTAAGAGCAGCGCGTGGTACTTCTATCATTGTCCCGACCTTATACGGACATTCTCGAAGCTTTTCTTTCCCCAGCACCTGCATCGCAACGAACTCAACAAGTTCTCTGAAAATTTTCAGTTCACTTGCATGACTAACGAGTGGAATCATGATTTCCGGATGTACGCTGATGCCATTGTCGATACAACCAGATGCTGCACGGAAGATGGCCTCAATCTGCATCTCATAAATCTCCGGATAAACAATTCCCAATCTGCAGCCTCGTTGCCCTAGCATGGGGTTTGCCTCGTGCAGAGCTTGCACTTTCCGAAGAAGGTGAGCCACCTCATCTCTTTCCTCGTCAGAGCCCTCTTTATCATACATCAGCTGGGCTTGTCTTCTCTGAAGATCTGCGAGGTTTGGGAGAAACTCATGTAGTGGCGGATCGAGCAATCGAATCGTCACCGGGAGGCCGTCCATTTCATTAAAAATGCCTTCAAAATCCGACTGCTGCATCGGAAGCAGTTGGGCAAGAGCCTTCAAACGCTCCTCCTTATCTTCCGCAAGAATCATTTGTTGAACGACTGGTAATCGCGCTGATGAGAAAAACATATGTTCCGTCCGGCATAGCCCGATCCCTTCTGCCCCTAATTCTCTCGCAATTCCCGCATCGTGCGGATTATCCGCATTCGCAAACACTTTCAGTGTGCGAATCTCATCCGCCCACTTCAGCATAACGAGAAGTTCATTTGTCATCCTAGCTTCATGTAAAGGCATGTTACCGCTAATGACGCGTCCCGTTCCACCGTCCAGTGTAATCCAATCGCCTTCTTTCACGATCTTGTCTCCAACCATCATCTGTTTCTCATCAAGTACGATTCGAATGTCTTCGCAGCCGCAAACGCATGGCTTGCCCATTCCCCTTGCCACTACAGCAGCATGGCTCGTCATCCCTCCACGGCTCGTGAGCACCCCTTCTGAAGCGATCACGCCATGAATATCTTCCGGCGTCGTTTCCATTCTAGCAAGAATGACTGTTTTGCCCGCACGGCTCCATTCTGCTGCCGTGTCGGCGCTAAACACCAGCTGTCCCACCGCTGCACCCGGCGAAGCAGGAAGTCCTTTTGCCAAGACATCCTTTACTGCATCTTCATCAATACCTCTGTGCAGAAGCTGATCCAAATGGGACACTTCGATACAGCCAACGGCCTCCTGCTTGGATAATACACCTTCATGGACCAAATCGACGGCAATTTTTAATGCGGCTTGGGCATTTCGTTTCCCGTTTCTTGTTTGTAATAGGTAAAGCTTATTATTTTCAACCGTAAATTCGATGTCCTGCATATCTTTGTACTGCTTCTCAAGCTGCTTGGATGCCTGGAATAACTGCTCATAAATTAGAGGCATCTCGTTTTTCAGCGCAGCAATGGCCAGCGGTGTTCTTATACCTGCTACGACATCTTCACCCTGAGCATTGATCAGGTATTCTCCAAAAAATGTATTCTCACCCGTAGAAGGATTTCTCGTAAAGACGACGCCGGTGCCGCAATTACCGCCCATATTGCCAAAGACCATGCTCTGCACGTTAACGGCTGTCCCTTGCTCATCTGGAATCCGATTTATTTTACGGTAAATTTGAGCTCTTTGATTGTTCCAAGACTTGAATACGGCTTCAATGGCCATTCGTAACTGCTCGTACACGTGCTGAGGAAAAGACTGGCCGGTTTTAGCTAGAATGCACTTTTTATAATCTTCAATCAGATCCTTCCACCCCGCAGCAGTAACATCATGATCTTGGAGGGCGCCCTCCTTCTCTTTCAAACAGTGGAGCAGCTGCTCAAAATGGTAGGATTCAATGCCGAGCACCACGTTTCCAAACATCTGCATCAAGCGGCGGTAGCAGTCGTAAGCGAACTTTTCATTGTTTGTAAGCGTGGCCAATCCAAGGACAGTTATATCGTTAAGTCCGAGATTCAAAATGGTATCCATCATCCCCGGCATTGAGCTTACCGAACCAGAACGTATCGAAACAAGAAGCGGATTGTTTGCATCACCGAATATTTGCCCTTTCTGACTCTCTAACTGCTTGAGAGCTGTTTCGATTTGTTCAAACTGTTCCTCCGAGATCCGATTGCCTATCTTAAAAAAAGCTAAGCAGGCTTCAGTCGTAATGGTGAATCCTGGCGGTACGGGAAAACCGGCACGCGTCATCTCAGCAAGATTAGCTCCCTTTCCTCCCAGCAAAGCTTTCATTGAGGCACTTCCCTCTTGAAAAGGTACCACTTGTTTTTGTGTCATCATTTGTTTGCCTCCTTATTTTTATCCATACAACAAAACCCATAATATAGTCCTATCGGTTGCCATCCGAACAACATACGGATTGCGTTACTCAACCTTTATCTTTAAACTTAAAAAATCAATTGCTTATTGTTGATGAGTTTCTTCGACGCTTGGGGTATAGCAGGAATATCCAATGCATCATTTACCAACGCGAAGGAATGAGTCTTTTTATAATTATTGTAAAAAATGGCTTTTTTACGTATCGGATCACCTGTGTAGTAGCGCTCGTATTGAAGTAACCGTTGTCCGAACGCCTCGCCGCACAGATCCCACGCAAGCTTGAAGAGGTGGATACGATCTGGACCAGAAACTCCTTCTCGACCGCCATAATAACGCTCCATATCTCCTGCTAATTCAACATTAGTCAGATCAGCTTCCGTCGGAGACATCAGTAATCCACCTGCGCCGATAATTTGCATCACCTCAATCGCGCGCGGATAGAACGTCGGCAGCAATCCGCGAATCGTTTCAATTGGATCATATCCAGGTACCAAATCACCGGAAGGCAGCGTTTCATACTCTAATTCCGCAACCTTCAGCAGCGCTCTTAGCGTTTCCACCGACTGGATCAATTCGCCCAAATCGTTTTGCACGTTCAAGTAAACATCCACACCGATGGAATCAGCCAATCGACAAGCTACTTCTGTAGCAAACTGAAGCTTTATCAAACCTCTTACACCAGTTTGGTGCGAGGGCTGCTGTCCCAAACCTGCTTTTGGATACAGCAGGTTCGCCGCTTCCACATTGTTATACAGGAATATGCGATTCCAAGGCACCAATACATCGTTAAATACAAGTAATGCATCCATCTCTTCAAAGCGTGATGCCAACGGATGATCCGCAACCGGACGGGTTCCATCTTGCATAGCCTCACGGCAAAGAATGCGAATGCCCGACGTGTCGATAGGAAGAGCAAATGCAAGCGCATAACGCTCATCGCCTGATTTAAACCCTGGGAAAGAGTACACAATGACTTCATCCGTGATCGGCGATAGCGTTGCCAGCATTTTAGCTCCACGAACAATTAGACCTTCCGGTGTTTCTTCCACAGCACCCAAATGCGTGAACGTATCCTGCTGTTCGTGCGACGATTTGCTGCGGTCATTTTGCGGATTTATAATCGCATGTGTCAAGAATAAGTCATTATCCCGAACATGACGGTAATAAGTCTTGGCGTTTTCCGCCCATTCCGGATTGTATTTTGCCAAAAAATCCGAATTGCTGTATAGCGAAGTGACGACAACATTAAGGAAATCCGGCGTTCTTCCCATCAATCCGAATGTTGCTTTGGCAAAGGCTTCAAACGTCGCTCTGCGTGCCTTCAAATCCTCAGGTTTTCTAGGAACCAGGAAAGCGTTGTTCACCCGTTCTCCAGTTTCTTCACAGATGTGCGTTATTTTATCTTGATAATCCAGATCATGCTGCATATCATATAACTTCGCAATTTCGTGAATCGGTTGTCTGAATACAGCTTCATCGTACAAATTGGTCACTTTTCTCCCCGAGACCCATACCTCCGGCTGGCGAGATTTGAGCGCCTCAATATACTGAGCGCCAGTACGAATTCCCATTGTAATTCCCCCTTAAATGTATCTTCTTTACACTTCTTGCAAGGTGATTCAAGAGCTTATGTTTAGAGTATAAGAGCAACAAGATAATTGAACTGTAAGGCAATTAACATTTTCTGCGTTTATTGAAACCGGATTCATTTGGTGTAAAAAAAGACCCCCGAATCCAAACAAATGCAGCCTGCCTTCAGAATCAATTTCGATTCCGAATCTCAGCCAGCTGAGCATCCTTCATCTGATTGATTGCCTTCCCATCGAGCACATAATCTCCGTCATCTGCAATATCCAAGCTGCAAGGACACATCCTTACGTGTTTTCTTCAGCGAGCGAAGATTTCGACACTTTATCAGCCATTGACTTGTGTTCGTCTCCATAACACTCACCTGACAGTGGCACTGTTTGGTAAATACAAATATCAATATCGTCATGAACCCTCGTTACTTTACCTTAATAGCAATGTCAATTACCCAACCACCTGATATAAACCAAGGTTTCTGGAAATTCTTCATTTCAGACATGATAAAATCTAAATCAGGATGAATAAATACTCCCCCAAAAAATTGCTGAATAATAATTCTAACAGGGAAGACACTAATCGTTGCATATCCACAAACAAAGGAGCTAAGCACGTATTTCAGCGCTTAGCTCCTTTGTCATTCAAGTATTCGTTTTTTGACAATTAATACATGCATTCCAAGATAATACCTGCTGTTTCTTCAATGGCTGCAGCTTCCTCCATCATCAATTGGATTTCATGCTCCGTACGCATGGTCCCAAGCGTTTTACATGAACTTGGCTGGCGTTAAACTGACGAATTGTCGCTTGAACGACGAATTTTGCCGTTTCACCAACGGAAGCCGAATATACGAAAATCGTACGGACTTTCTCCTCCACCCGTGAATTCCTCCTAATTTACAATAGCTACATCACTAAATATTGCTACGCTGTGTAGAATAAATGCTTGTGCTGCAGCAATTCGTGCCAAAGGAATTCGGTAAGGCGAACAACTTACATAATCCAAACCGGTCATGTGGCAAAAGAAAATCGACTCTTTATCTCCGCCATGTTCTCCGCATATGCCTGTTTTTAAAGATGGTTTAACTAACCGACCCGAATTCACGGCCAACTCAATTAATTGTCCGACTCCTTCAGTATCGAGGACCTGAAACGGATTATGGGGTAGCAGCTTCTGATCGACATAATGGGTAAGGAATTTCCCTTCCGCGTCATCACGGCTGTACCCGAACGTCATTTGTGTTAAGTCATTGGTGCCAAAAGAGAAGAAATCAGCATGAGCTACGATCTGGCGCGCTGTAAGTGCTGCACGTGGTACCTCGATCATGGTGCCAACTTTGTATGGACAATCTCGAAGGTTGTCTTTCCCCAATACCTGATGCGCAACGAAATCAACAAGCTCTCTCAATATTTTCAACTCATTGGCATGACCCACGAGTGGAATCATGATTTCAGGAAGCACCTGGATCCCCCTGTCGATACAGCGTGAAGCTGCGCGGAATATTGCTTCAATCTGCATATCGTATATTTCCGGAAATACGATCCCTAGTCTACATCCCCGTTGACCTAGCATTGGGTTCGTTTCGTGGAGCGATTGCACTTTGCATAGAAGGTTCGCAAGTTCATCTCTCTCCTCATCTGAGCCCTCTTTCTCATACGTCAGTTGAGCATGTCTTTTTTGCAGCTCTTCGAGGTTGGGCAGAAACTCATGCAGTGGAGGATCAAGCAATCGAATCGTTACCGGGAGGCCAGCCATCTCCTCAAACATACCTTCAAAATCAGACTGCTGCATAGGAAGCAACTGAGCAAGAGCCTTCAATCGTTCCTCTTTATTTTCTGCCAAGATCATCCTTTGTACAACAGGAAGACGGGTCGGCGAGAAAAACATATGCTCTGTTCTACATAACCCGATGCCTTCTGCTCCAAGTTGTCTTGCGATTTTCGCATCGTGCGGATTATCCGCATTCGCGAACACCTTCAGTGTACGAATTTCATCTGCCCACTTTAGCATAACGAGAAGCTCATCCGTCATCTTGGCTTCAAGCAATGGCATAGCACCGATAATGACGCGACCCGTTGCTCCGTCCAATGTAATCCAATCACCTTCCTTCACGCTCCTGGTTCCAGCCGTCATCCGCTTCTCGTGCATCTCGATACGAACTTCTTCACAGCCGCATACACACGGTTTGCCCATTCCCCTTGCGACAACTGCAGCATGACTCGTCATTCCACCACGACTAGTGAGCACGCCTTCTGAAGCGATCACGCCATGAATATCTTCAGGTGTCGTCTCATTTCTAGCCAGTATCACCGTCTTACCGGCACGACTCCATTCTGCTGCCGTATCAGCGTCAAATACTAGCTGACCAACAGCTGCGCCTGGTGAAGCAGGAAGTCCCTTTGCCATCACTACCTTGATCGCTTCTTCATTTATACCTCTATGCAAAAGCTGATCAAGATGCGACACTTCGATGCGACCAACGGCCTCCTGCTTCGTCAATACACCTTCGCGAACCAAATCGACCGCAATCTTAAGCGCAGCTTGCGCATTTCGTTTACCATTTCGTGTTTGTAGCAGATACAGCTTATTATTTTCCACTGTAAACTCGATGTCCTGCATGTCTTTATAATGCTGCTCAAGCAGTTTGGAGGCCCCGAACAACTGCTCATAAATAGCGGGCATCTCGTTTTGCAGCGTTGCAATCGCCAGTGGTGTTCTAATTCCTGCTACGACATCTTCCCCTTGCGCATTGATTAAGTATTCACCAAAAAATGTATTCTCCCCAGTGGACGGATTTCTCGTAAAGACAACGCCTGTACCGCAATTGCCGCCCATATTACCAAATACCATACTCTGTATGTTAACCGCTGTCCCCTGCTCATCTGGAATTCGATTAAGCTTGCGGTAAATCTGTGCTCTTTGGTTATTCCACGACTTGAATACAGCTTCAACGGCCATACGCAACTGCTCGTATACATGCTGCGGGAAATCCTGACCTGTTTTCAATCGAATGCACTTTTTGTACGCTTCAATGAGTGATTTCCAACCTTCAGACGTAACATCTTGATCGTGTTCTACGCCTGTTTCCTCTTTCAAACGGTGTAACAGTTGCTCGAAATGGTAGGACTCAACGCCCAGAACGACATTCCCAAACATTTGCATTAACCTGCGGTAGCAGTCGTAAGCGAACTTTTCATTGTTCGTGAGCGAAGCTAATCCTTGGACCGTTATATCATTGAGGCCGAGATTCAGAATCGTATCCATCATCCCCGGCATTGAGCTTACGGAACCTGAACGAACGGAAACAAGCAGTGGATTACTTGCATTTCCGAATGTTTGTCCTTTCTGTTTCTCTAATTGCAGGAGTGCTGTTTCGATCTGTTCAAACAGTTCTTCTGAGATGCGATTGCCAATTTCAAAAAAATGTAAGCAAGCCTCGGTTGTAATCGTAAAGCCAGGAGGCACGGGTAGGCCGGCGCGTGTCATCTCAGCGAGATTGGCTCCTTTTCCACCGAGTAAAGCTTTCATTGAAGCATTTCCATCTTGGAAAGGTACGACTTGTTTCTTTGTCATTTTTTAATTTCCCCCCTGTTTTTTTCGTTACAGTTAATTGAATCACACAAAATATAGAATTTTTTATAACCTTCCGTTGGTAACGTTGCAATCACTTCATTACATGATTTACAAATGATTACRCCTAGATCATATCGATGAATGGCTGCCAATGTTACATGGTTTGTGTTAGACATTTTGCTTCCCCCTTTAGTTGTGTGCTCTCCGCACGTGACATATAAGATACTAAATCAATGACTCGATTTGCATAACCCCACTCATTGTCATACCATGCAAGCAGCTTGATTTGGTTATCCTGTGTCATTATGCTAAGACCGTCAATAATGGCTGACTTCTCATTGCCAATATAGTCCACAGAAACAAGCGGCAATTCATTGTAGTCAACAAATGCTCCCATTTGTCCGGCTATCGCCTGTTTGATGGAAAATTTCACTTCATCGACACTTACTTCTCGGCCGACTATGACTTGCAGGTCCAGCAGTGAAACATCTTGTGTCGGCACACGTACGGAGATGCCTTGTACATGGGATGCGAGATGAGGAATAACATCGATAAGTGCCTTTCCTACCCCAGTCGAAGTCGGAATAATAGAATTCGTACATGCCCTAGCACGACGAAGGTCTTTATGCGGGTTATCCATATGATTTTGATCATTCGTATACGCATGGACCGATGTCATCCACCCCATCTCAACACAAAAAGCCTCATCCAGAATATGCAGAATAGGTGCGATACAGTTAGTCGTACAAGAAGCTGCAGAAAGTAAACGATGCTGCTTGGGATCATACCGATCTTCATTCACTCCCATGACAACAGTCAGATCCATGTTCGTACCCGGTGCAGTAATCAGAACCTTCTTTGCTCCACCAAATAAGTGGCGTTCAGCGCCATGCCGATGATTGAACTTTCCAGTTGCATCTACGACTAACTCAACGCCATAATCTTCCCAGGGCAGTAAATCGGGTTCTCTTTCACAGATGACAGTAATTCGCTGACCGTTAATACTAATTAAGTTGTCATGTAACACTTCGATTTTCGCGTCCCAAGTGCCATGAACCGAATCATATTTCAACAAATGGGCCAACACATGAATGGGGCTTGTTGAGTTGATCACTTTCACTTCGAAATCCTGCATATTATTGGAAAATGCTTTTCTCAAACACAGCCTACCGATTCTACCTGTACCACTTATGCCAACTCGCATCTTCAACCACCTAACCTTCAATTAGTATGTCATAAATGTATCATATCAGTAAATAATGTACAATATATAATTCTATTTTGTAATAAAATCAACATGTTCTCTATTATTAATCTTACATATATGACGTCATATATAAAAGATATCGTATTCTACCCGAATGAATATCCCTGCCACCAAAGATCGGATCAGCAGTAAACATCGCTTGCTCGATACTTCCATTCAAAGCAGCAGTTATCATCGCACGAGTGAAAGTTAAATTCATCCGATACCTACACCATAGGGACCTCCGGACCATCCCGTGTTAACCAAATATACTTTAACTTGGTGATTCTCGATTTTATCTCCCAATAGCCTTGCGTACACAGTTGGATGGAGCGGAAGGAAAGGCGCCCCAAAGCAAGTGGAAAATGTCGCCTCTGGTTCCGTTACACCTCTTTCGGTACCTGCCAACTTGGAATCGGAAATTGAATTAGTTCGAACAATCGGAGTTTCTTTCGCTAAAGAACCTCTCGTTCCAATGATTTCCTCGGTTTCCGTTCCCATCCTGAACTTTTCCAACCATTTCCAAAACCTTTGGACACAAATCATAATAGAGCTGCGAAAAAGCCTGCTCCATTCAAAAAAACGCCAGATAGCGGTTTCTTCCGCTATACTGGCATTTTTACTAATCATGTGTGCGACCCCTTTGGGAATCAGGCCTAATTATTGATTATCATTTAAGCTGCATCAATCTAATAAAACGGGCGCTAATCGCTATACTTTTTTACGGTATTCAGCAGGTGACATGCCAGAGAAGGCACGAAATAATTTAAAGAAATAGCTGCTATTATCAAAACCAAGCTCTTCTGAAATTTGTTCAACACTTTGAGCCGATGTATCAAGCAATTCACGAGCCCTTTCCATCTTACTTCTCGTGACAAATTCTATAAATGTTTCTCCAGTCTCCTTTTTGAAAATACGGCTAAAGTGCGACGAATTAAGATCTAATCGTTTAGCCATTTCCTCCATACTGATTTTTTCATTCAAATGCATCATCACATAACGTTGCGCCGCGACAATTTCCTTTCGGCTAGATTGATCTTGGTGCAATCTCACGTTTTCCATTTTTTCAACCAAAAATTCAATTAACCACTCACTAAGATGATTAATCGTATCGATTGCATATACCGTTTGTTGCAACACCTCTGCACTATAATTCGTTAGAAAATGCTGCATGACAGTGAACTTCAGTTCTATGTCTGTAACTATTTTTAACACCCAACTACGAACGGAATCCATAGGATACTTATTTGCATCAATTTGAGCAATCCACCTTGCAATTGTTTCTTTTACATATTCAACATCGCAATTAAAAATACAATTTTTAAAGCCTTCCAGAGCCGCTGTATAATTTACAAATATATCGTCCTTAGTTGTCTCAATTTGCTGCAATTTTAAAATTCGATTTTCCCCTGAATAAAAGTGGAAAGTTTTTGAATTTAGTAATAGTGTGGTCTGTTTCTTTAATTCTAACATCGTATTGCAAACTTCACCGAAATAAAAAGAAGTTCCAATTTTCATATAAAGATTTATTGAATTTTGAATTTTTTGTAATTCCTTATTTATTTCTTCCGATATATTCCTTTTAATTGACTTAGGATAAGGATATAGGACAAAGTAATGTCTCTCAGTGAGTGTTATGACAACATTCCCCTCGAATTTGACAGATTCGTTCAGTGCATTATCAATTACAAATTGAAGTTGGTGCCCTCCTCCAAACCTCGTTGCTACATCCGAAAACCGTTCTAGCAAGCAAAGTACAGGTAAATAAGGAGTTCCTTTCAATGATTGAATKCCGATATTTTCTGCTTTCTCTACCCACTCAGTCTCATTCCAAATAGGTTGATCTATCAAAGAACGCAAAAATTTTGTTCTTACCGATGAGAGGGTTTGAAAAACTACATCCTGCAGTTTTTGCCGGTCACGCAGCATCGCTTCTTCTTCGTTTAACTGTTTAATAAGTTGGCGTAGAATATCTACCAACTGTTCAATACGTAGAGTTTCTTTTAAAATATAATCATTTACTTTCAACTTTACTGCCCTTTGAGCAAATTGAAAGTCTTCATGGCAGGACAAAATGATAGTCTTCAAGCTAGGATTGATTTTTCTTGTTTCTTCAATTAAATCCAATCCATTCATGATCGGCATACCGATATCGGTAATTAGAATATCAGGTTGAGAACTTTTGCAAGCGTTTACCGCTTCCTCTCCATCAGAACAAGCTTCAATAAGCTCCAAACCGAGTTCTTGCCAAGGGATTTTTGCCGTCAAGTATTCAATAACAGGCATATGATCGTCAGCGATAATTACTTTATACATATCATTTATTCTCCATTTTTGAAATCGGGAGGATAAGTACGATGCTGGTACCAAGATTATTTTCACTTTGTATAGTCATTTGAAACCGCTCCCCGTAAATTAACTTTAGACGTTCATAGACATTAGATAGCCCTATACCGGATATCTGCTTGCTGCCGTTATCAGCAGATCCTTCGATAATCTGTCTTTTGTTAAGTATTAATCGTTCCTGTAAAGAACTCACCGTTTTTGTATCCATACCAAGCCCATTATCCTTAACMGAAATCTGCAAGGTTTCTTCCACTTTGTCTACATTTATCGTAATACATCCGCTTTTCCCAGTAAAACCGTGCTTATACGCATTTTCAATAATTGGCTGTAGTATAAATCTTGGCACAGTCTCCGGAAACAGCTCAGGATTCACATGGATACGAGGAACGACTGGATGCCGCATAGTAAAGTTCATCAATTCCATATATTGCTTGGACATTTCAATCTCAACAAGCAATGATACAAACTCCTGATGTGTGGAAATGGTAGAACGCAATAGAGTTGATAAAGATCCGATTAGCTCGGCGTTCTGCTCGTCGTCTTTCATTAGAAGCTTCAAACGAATCGAGCTTAGTACATTGAACAAAAAATGAGGATGAATTTGCGCATGCAGCATCTCTATCTCTGCCTGCCGCTTAAGCTCTTGCTCAAGTTTGACTTGTGCGAGCATCTGAAGTATGCGGTCAAGCATAAGATCAAAAGCACGCCCTAGACGTCCAACTTCATCCCCTCCTCTTACATTAGATCGCACCTCTATATCCCCAGCTTCAACTTTAAGCGCAACTTCACCAAGTACTTGAATTGGTTTTGTAAATTTCCGAAGCAAATAGGCGAGAATGATGATAAATCCAACTAGAAAAAGCACCTGTAAAACCAAACCAGACCTAGAAATGTTGTTTAATTTATCGGTTAATTGTTCGTACGGAGACAGACTGACCAGGGTCCAACCCGCATGACGCAGAGGTTTAGATACATAGAGATGAGATTTCCCATCTAAGCTAATAATCTCAGATGATTCAACGACATTTTTTTGAATTAGGTTTAAAAAATTATCCMCAATGTAATCCTTATCTCCGTGGGACAGTATACGGCTATTCGTATCCAACAGAAAAATGTCCTCGGAGAATTTGTCAAAAATATTACTGAATGCATTCTCCGAGCGGCTTACGATTAAATAAGCAATCGGATTCGCAGAATTATCCATTAAAACTCGAGCTGTCATGATCACGTAAGGATTCTCTTCTGCCTGGGATTTCAAATAATTAGGTTGGACGCCTAAAAAAAGCGTGTCTAAAGCTGACAAGCGAGACAAATCATCAAACCAGGCTTGTTTTCTAAAATTTGAAGGATCAAACTCATAATACGAATAACTGGAAAAATAGCGTCCATCTCTTGTTAGTAAGGTGAGCTGTACATCCGGTTTATCGCTAACCAATTGTTCTAATTTTTCCRTTACCGACTTCGTTAATAATGGACCATACTTACTCTGAATCAAGCTCTTGAGCTCCGAATCAAATTGAATCATGTTTGATACAGCAACCATTTCATCCATTACTTTATTGATTTGACCCTGCACATTTTGTAAAATCTGGTTTGAACTTTCTAACGTATGTTCTCGAATGATTCGCTGTGTAAAAACGTTTGTAATAAAAAGCATGATAATGGTTGGCAATATCAAACAAGCGATTGATGTAATAATTAATTTTTTCCTGAGTGACAGATTTCGGAAGAAAAATAACATGATAAGCTCCTTTTTAGAGTAACGGACCATTATTGATGAAGGAATTTTTTAGATCATATTACTTGAGAAAACATGTACCGTCTCTCTTGGTTAAAGCAGCCTTTTAGTTTTAACGAAATGATTTCCAATTATTCTGAATCATACGATACGCCAAACTACTATACCATCAATTATTTTGACATTTTAAGAAATATTTTTTCTGAAGCAGTGGTTATCAGTCAATAGGCGTTCACGACTATATCTTTACATCGTTAGTTGTTTGGTATATAGTTGTCGTAACAACTAATATATAGAATCAGGGAATGGGGGCACAAATATACATGACGAATCAGATCAATGAACTGAACCGATCAATCGGATTTATGATGGGTACGACCTATCACAAGTTATCTGCCTTATTACAGGGCAGGCTGAAGGAGTATGGAATTACACCCGAGCAGTGGTCCGTCCTCTATCAGGTTAACCGAGATGACGGCCTGATTCAGAAGGAAATTGCTGAGCTCACTAGCAAGGACAAGCCGACGACCACTCGAATTCTCGATCATCTAGAGCAAAAAAGGCTGATCAGCAAGCGGATTGGGGAGAACGACCGCCGTTCCTTCGCGGTCTATATCACAGATAAAGGACGAAAGCTGATCCAAGAGACAATCCCAATTGAGAAGCAAGTTACGGTGGAGATCAAGCAGTGCATTTCCGAGGAGGAATACGAGGGGCTTATTTCACTGCTCTTAAGAATTAATAATCATGTGAATAAATTAGCGGATAGAGAGTAGGGGTATACACCATGCAGCAGCTTGAACAGTCATCCAGACTATGGACGAAATCCTTTATTTGCTTAACGATTGGCGCGTTATTGTTATTCCTTAATCTGCAGATGTTGCTGTCTTCCTTCCCTGCCTATGTGAAGAACGAATTTCAAGCGGGGGATCTTACAGTTAGTCTAGTCACAAGTGTCTTCGCGATTTCCGCGATAGCAGCCCGTTTCATGACGGCATGGTTAATGAAGAAAATGAATCGTAATGTTATCCTATATATCGGTTTAGCCATTGCAGCACTTATAACCGGTTTGTATGTCATAGCGGATTCCATTGGAGTATTGCTAGTTATGCGTGTTGCTTACGGAATTGGGTTCGGGATGGCGAGTACGATAATCCCGACCTTGGTGTCGCAGATTATTCCAGGCAAGCGAATGGGTGAAGGGATTGGTTATTTCGGTTTGTCTACGAGCTTAGCGATGTCTATCGGACCGATGATTGGCTTAAACGTGATGCAGCAATCCGGTTTCGTAACCTTGTCCATGATCGGCATGTGGACCGTGCTAGCGGCTATCCCGCTTCTGCTCTTCTCTCGATCGGTACCGCCGGAAGCTCGTAAATCGACTGAAGCGCACAAAGGTGCAGCGGTAAAGATCCCTTTTAACAAGCAATTATTGTTTCCCGCGTTCCTTAATGTGATTACTGCAGTCACTTATAGCGGTCTGCTAAGCTTCATCGCCCTGTTTGGACAATTTAGGCATCTAGAGCAGGTCGGCTTGTTCTTCTTGTTCAATGCGGTTACCATTATTATCGTTCGTCCGATCTCCGGTAGAATATTCGACAGCCGGGGCCATGCCGCGGTTCTTATACCCGCAGCGATCTGTCTCGTGGCAAGCTTAACCGTGCTCTCCTATGCGACATCGATGAGAATGCTCATTATAGCCGCGTTATTGTACGGACTTGGCTTTGGAGCAATTCAGCCTACTCTTCAAGCTTGGATGCTGCGTTCCTCTAAGCCAGAGCAATACGGGATGGCCAACAGCATGTTCTACAACTCCACGGACTTTGGCGTAGCGGCAGGAGCTTTAATTCTGGGTGCAATTTCAAGCATATCGAACTATGCGATCATGTATCGTTACTCCGCGGGATTCATGGTCCTATTCCTGATTGTGTATGTCGCTGTTCGAGTGGTTTCGGCTAATCGTAAAGATGGTATAGTAGAAAGCAGTCAGGAATGAGATGGATCAATCGGAACAAATGTTATACCGTAATGAATGGTTTGACTGGCAATTGGAACATGATGCACAATGGCTGCGACCCGAGAGGCTATGTTATTCATGCGAACATACAAATATGAAATAAAGAAAAGGAACATATCATCTATGTTCCTTTCAATGTTATTAATAGGAAGATATAACATTAAATACGCGAATTCCATAACTCGCAGAATGCATCAACTTCGCTTTTTCCTTTACATAGCGATTCCCTTATTATCTTTTAATCGTTTCTTGGATGATGGTATGACGTTTTGAACCCMTGCTTCTTCAATCACCATAGTTCGCAGACTCCATATTTTCTGATATCTGACAATTGTCTTGTTTATCATCCCTTCACACTACCCATGGCAACGCCCTCAATAACATGTTTCTGTCCAATGATGAAAATGATCAACAATGGTAAAATGGCGGATACGGCTCCAGCCATCATGAGCGAATAAAACTCGCCATTCGCATCAGCAAACTTACGCATACCGAGCTGTAATGTAAACAATTGCTCAGACCGGATAAAAATCAACGGATTCTGGTAATCATTCCAAGTCCAGATAAATCGCAAGATCATATAAGTCGCCATTGCCGGCTTGACAAGCGGAATTGTAATACGGGAAAAGATGGTCCAGTGATTCGCACCGTCGATCCTCGCTGATTCAATAATTTCATTATGAATACACATGAAAAACTGCCGTAGCAGGAATGTCCCAAGAACCCCGGAAGCACCGATTAGGATTAGACCAATGTGACTATCGAATAATCCCAACCAACGTATCATAATAAATTGCGGCACCAGAATCGCCTGACTTGGAATCATGAAGGTTACTAGTACTAGAACGAAGAGAATATCACGCCCTTTGAAGCTCACCTTTGAGAAGCCATAGGCTGCCATACAAGAAATCAGTAATGAGAACAGAGTTGTTAGTACGGATACTTTCAAGCTGTTCCAATAATACATTGTAAAAGGCAGCGCCCCAGCCCAAACCTCTGTATAATTTTCAGTTGCTCTCCATGTCTTCGGAATCCATTGAATGGGATAAGCCAGTACTTCCAGTTCAGGTTTAAATGAAGCTGAGAGCATCCATAAGAAAGGCAAAGCGAAAAATATTCCACATATTGCCATAAGTATAGTAACTATTGTACGATCAAAACGAATTGATTTCATTGGAACACCCCTTAGTAGTTTACCCATTTCTTTTGACCTACCCATTGAATAAGAGTAATCACTAGAATGAAGAGAAGTAGTACGATACCCATCGCAGAAGCGTAACCGGACTTCAAATTAATAAATGCAGTTTCATATAAGTAAAATACGATAACGGATGTGGATCCCGCCGGTCCTCCGTTCGTCAAGATCATGATTAAATCAAATGCCTTGAAGGAAGCAACCAAACCCGTTATTAACAGAAAGAAAGTCGTTGGTGAAAGCATTGGTAGAGTGATGGAGAAAAATTGACGAATTGGTGAGGCCCCATCTATATCAGCTGCCTCATACAAATCCTTGGGTATGTTTTGCAGTCCAGCCATAAAAATAATCATATTGAAACCCAAAGACGACCATACCAAGATAATCATTACGGAAAGAAGCGCATAATTCGTGTCCGCGAGCCACAATGGAGGATGAGCAATTCCGATTGACTTTAAGAAACCGTTAATCGGACCATTCGTTGGGTGGAATAACACTCTCCATAACACGGCGACAGCAACAAAGCTGGAAATAAACGGCATAAAGTAGATTACCTTGAAAAAGGTCTTGAAGTACGTTACTTTATTAATAAGCACAGCCAATATTAACGAAAGAAAAAGTGACACGGGTACAACGGCCATCAACGCAATGTTATTTTTCATGGAGTGAATGAACTCCACATCTTGGAACAGTTTTTGGTAATTGGCGAACCCGACTGATTTGATGCTTCCTAGACCCGATATAAAATTCCAATCGGTGAAACTAATGATACCGGAAAGAAGAATGGGTATAATCGTAAGCACTGTAGTCGTAATGAGCATTGGTCCAGTAAAAAATAAACCAGCCCATACATCATTGAGAGAACGCTTTCGGGAATAGCGTAGAACCTTGTTAGATTCGGTTCCAGTGGAGTTTTTTATCAAGCCTTGTTTCAAATCGATCACCTCATGTTGTTTGGTTATGCTTTCATTATAGGGAGCAGAAAGAGCAAATACATCCAAGTATTTTTTCTTTTCAGGAAAATATTTGCGCGCTTTATGTGACAGCCAACACAAATAATCGCAGATCGAGTGATCGGCGATTCATACTTGACCCCCAAGTAACTTTTTTATGATTCCTAGAACCCATCCGGCACATAAAAATGCTATATAAGCAATTTTCACATTTTTGGAAGATGCCCTCACTTTAGACCGTTCAAACAGATATATAATAACCACAACAAGCGAATCGCCAAATAATCACCCCAATTATTCTTTGATTTTCTCCACTCTTCAGGGTATTTTCTATGAAAAGCTTCTCCAAATTTGAAAATGTCCATTTTCTTTTTTTTTTTGCACTTTCTTTAAGGCAATAAATAATTCCCTATTTATAACAAATTATGTATACTCACTTAAATCTGCGAAAGTTAACCGGTGACATCCCTGAGAATGCTTTAAACAATTTAATAAAATAGCTGGTATTCTCATATCCAAGCATTTCAGCAATTTGCTCTACATTTTTTTCGGATTGTAGTAAATACTCCTGTGCTCGTTCCATTTTAGATCGTGTTGTGAATTCGATGAAAGTCTCTCCCGTTTCAAGTTTGAAGATACGACTAAAGTGGCTCGCGTTTAAAAATAGCATGTGAGCAACCTCCTCCATCACGATTTTCTCTGACATGTGCGTCATTACATATTGTTTAGCTTCAATGACCTCTTTTCGCTGGCTTTCGTGCTGGGTTTTTGCGACGTAATGTATTTTATCTAAGAGAAAATACATAATATAGGAAAACAATTCTTCCAATGATTCCAACTCCAAGATAGTGTTATGAATCATTTCTGTTGAATAGACCTTTTGAAAAAGTTGGATTGATCGATACTTTAAATCAATATCGGATAAAAGCTTAATCACCCACCCTCGTACTTCCTCTGCCTTAAACCGATAGGTTCTAAGCATTTTTTCCAAATCAGCTAATATTCCAATCATTCTATCTTTACTGCCTTCTGCAATTACTTGTTTTAGATCATCTGATGTTTGAGAGAAATACTTATAGATATCATCAGTAGAGCATTGAAACTCCTCCCATTTAATGATACTCATTTCATTGGTATAAAACCGCTGATCCTTACTGTTCGTTAAGTCCTTCAAGCGCTGTTTGATTTCTTGCGGTGTATGAGCAGGCGCCGAAATCATGAAGGACAGGCTGATTCTTAAATATCTCTCAAAATCCTCCTGGATTGCATTAAGATTAAAGAGGGTCTCATCGTCTTCTTTAGCTATAGGCTTTCTTAGTAGAGGAACCAATAAAACGATTTCATTAACACCGCACTGAAAGCTCACACCTATTCTTTTTGTATCGACCAAATTATCGAAACCGTTCTCAAAAACAAACTTGAACAATTCGACCGATTGATATCTTTGTTTCAATTCACGATACCTGTTTACGAAACAGAGTACGGGTAAATATCTATACTTGTCCAAATCGATTCCAAACTCATACGCTTCAGCCATCCAACGTTTAGTATCATGTATCGGATTAATAAGAGTGGAGCGAATAAATGTTTCCTTTAAGATAGAATTATTCTGGTCTAGAATCGCCTTTAAACGCACTTGATTTTCTCGTATTTTTTCTTCTTGTTCCAATTGCAATTGTGTTGTTTTTAGAATTTCAAATATCGTCTCCGGCTCCATTGTTTCCTTTAGGATATACTCCGTGACGTTTAACTTGACAGCCTGTTGGGCATATTGAAATTCGTTATAGCACGACAGAATAATAACTTTCAAATGAGGGGCTAGCTGCTTTGCAGTCTTCGTTAGTTCTAAGCCGTCTATATCTGGCATGCCAATATCTGTAATGAGAATGTGCGGCATATCAACCTTGCAATGATCCAACGCATCACTACCGTTTTGATGCATGCCAATAACCTTCATTTCTAACGCTTCCCAAGGGATGATTTGGGATAAAAACTCAAGTACAGGATAGCTGTCATCGACGAGAATCACTTTCCACATTGGCATTTCTTCCTCTTTCCGGAATAAATAATTTAACTACTGTGCCCTTCCCAGGTTGACTTTCAAGATCCATTTGAAAATGACCTCCGTAGACCAAACTCAACCGTTCGTATACATTGATTAAACCAATTCCATGCATACCTTTACGGTTTTCTTCTTGGACATAACTGCTTCTGAAGCCGAATAGGAGTTTTTTTCGCAATCCCTCCAATTCATTCGTCGTCATTCCATTTCCATCGTCTTGGATGCAAATTAACAGTTTCTCTTTTTCTTTCCATGCCTGGATTCGAATCACTCCCTCATTTTGCTTTAACCCATGGATTAATGCATTCTCAATAATGGGCTGTAGAATGAAACGCGGCACCATCTCATGCAATGTTTCGGAACTTAAATCGATCTCATACTGAAATAGATTCTTTGATGTGAAGCACATTAATTTCATATAATCCTCTACAATGCCTACTTCATCTTGTAAGTGGACAAATTCATGCTCATTATTGATCGTTTGGCGAAGCAGATGTGTTAAAGAACGGATGATGCTAGCATGCTCTCGATCTCCTCGAAGCATAATCTTGAGTCTAATGGCATTCAAAATATTAAATAAAAAATGCGGGTTAATCTGTGCCTGTAACATAGCAAGCTCCGCTCTTCTCTTCATTTCTTGCTCGTAAGTAATTTGTTTCACCATCGACCTGATGCTATCTAGCATATGGTCAATCGAACGACCCAGTTTTACGAATTCATCTGGTCCCTTAATATTAGATCGGACTGCCAAATTACCTGCTTCTATGCTGTTTGCTACTTGCACTAAGCGAATGATCGGTTTTGTAAACCGGCGCAATAAATAAATAAGAATGAATAAAAATAAAATAACAAAGCCGATTTCTAGCAGAAAGTTGGATTGGAAAAGAGCGTAAATTGGGGATGTAGCTTTCATGTACGGAGTCAAACTGACTAGCATCCAACCGGCAAGAGGAAGATTATGTTTGACGAGAATTTGTTCCTCTCCACCGAAAGTGATCAAGGAATTCTCAGCTGATTTATTCAACTCCTCGAATTGCGAATATGTCTCTCCTATCCGATCCAAACCCGATATGATTTTCCCTTCATTTGAAAGCAACATAATATTTTGGCTTTCACTGTATTTTGTAATGATGGAACGAAGTTGCAATTCATTTACGCTAACAATAACGTAGGCATACGGTTCTGAAGATACATCACGCAAAGCACGGGCAACGGTTACCATATAAGGATTACGCCCACCTTCAGATTGTATATACGTAGGATGTACGCCGACCCAGAGCGTATCGAAAGTGTCCATCTGCTCAAGGCTCGGATACCAGAGTTCGCTTTTAAAGCGTATAGGATTATATTCATAAAAACTGTAATTTGAATAATAACTGGAACCAGGGAGCAATATTGTAATATATGTTCCAGGACTATTTGAAACTAGTGGATCCAGTTTCTCCTCTACCTTCTTTTGCATTTCAATCAATTTGCTACCTTCCGATTTAGGATTCTTCAATAAGGATTTCATTTCCACATCAAATTGAATGTTATTCGTAATCCTAATCATGTTGTCCATAATATTTGTCATATGAGCCCCAGTAACTTGTAAGGATTCCGAAGCAGTTTGAACTACACGTCCCTTGATTAAATGGATTGTAAAGAGACTAGAGAGCACTATAATCGCCCCGACAGGAATCACTAAACAGAGCAATGATGTTATAATGATTTGTTTTCGTAAAGAAGATTTTAAACCCTGCAGCCATTTCATGACTCATACACCGCTTCCTGCTGGGATTTCCAGATTTCCATAAAAATAATGTTATACTTGGAAAACCAAAATCAACGGCAATCTCAGTTCGTTTGAGAAGACCGTTGATTTTGATTTTTATTGGCTGTTATTCTTTATTATTTCCCGTACTTTTTGAGATGCGTTATTAAGGGCGGTATTCTCATCTGCATCACCAAGTAAAAACTTTTCGACTTCTTTAATATAAGCCTTATCAACCTCATCGCTATAAGGCATCGGAACATTGAATTTCTGCGGAATGCTATTTTTCATCACGTACAATAAAGATTCCTTATCGACTTTATCCGGTGCTTTGGAAGAAGCAATCTGAGCATCGATGATTCTGTTTACATCCGCTTTTTTCCACGAAGGGATATATTTACTCTGAAGCTGAATTCCTTCTGTTGTGTACCAACGTATGAATTGGTAAGCTTCCTCTTTATGCTTTGATTTCGAGTATACAGCCATGAGATCTCCGCCTGAAATTGTTGATGTTGGGTCATTCTTGTTCACTTTCGGATAAGGAGCGAAAACTGTTGTGAAGTTAGCAGGCACTTTATCCGTCCCACCAGCTTCAGGAATCATAAAATCGCCTGTGAGAATCATACTCGCTTTTTGATTGAAATATTGAGGCCTGTAGCTTAATTTTTGGCTAATTGTTTCTGAGTACGGTGTTGCCGATCTGTCCACCACTTCTGCTTGCTTGCGGATATCAAGCGACTTCTCTATTAGTGGGTTATCCAAATTTAAAGTCTTGCCGTCAGCCTTATAAAGGAAGAAATTGTCCATCTGATTGATCTGAGCCAATTGATAGTAAATAGAAAATGTATGGAAGTAGGTTCCATATCTCTTATTCGCTCCCTCGCCTTTCGTTAGCTTCTTCGAATACTCAAGGAATTCGTCCCAAGTCCAATCCTTAGGAACCGGCAAGCCTGCTTCGTCCAAATGATTTTTGTTCAGCATAACAAGGAAAGAAGTTTTCTTTGCGGGAAGAGCATAAGTCTTATCCCCGATGGTAGGATCTATATAATACTCATCTGATACCTTATATCCATCTTTAGCAATGTAACTGTTAAGCGGCTCCAGCATATTTATTGCGGCTCGCTGAGAGTAATGTTGCGCTTGAGAAAACATCATGACATCAATTTGATCGCCTGATGCGGCAGCGAGATCAAGTTTTTTTAGATACTCAGTACCATTGTTATCCCCAGCGGTTACTGCTTCAATCTTAATGTTCGGATATTTTTTCTCGAACTCTTTGTAGACAGTTTTCCAATTATCTTGGTCTTCGTTATACCAAAAATGGAATTTCAGTGTTACTTTTTCAGCTTTCTTGTCGGTAATCTCTGGATTTTTAACATTTGGACTATTCGCACACCCGCTAAGCAATCCTGCTATGATTGTAATAGCAGTTATACTACGAACTGTTTTATTAAGCATTGTCAATCCCCTTTTTTCCTTAATAACATCCTCATTTTCTCCTATTATGAAAACGGGTGGATTTGGTTATTTAAGAATCATACGTCAAATTTGTTTCATATACATTCAACAAATTTTGCAATTAAAAAAAATTTTTTTCCGTAAGACTTTTCTAGTGTGTCTGCGAGAAAGACTCTTATACAAAAAAAATCAACAGCCAACTCAGTTAGCCTGAGACGACCATTGATTTTATATTTGTTTATTTGCTGTTATTTTTTATGACTTCTTGCACCTTTTGAGAAGCATTTTTAATAGCAGTATTCGCATCTACTTCGCCAAGCAGAAATCTTTCCACTTCTTTAACGTAAGCTTTGTCAACTTCATCGCTAAAGGGCGCCGGAATGCGGAATTTTTGTGGAATGCTGTTTTTCATCACATACAATAAAGAATCCTTATCGACTTTATCTGGTGTTTTGGAAGCTGCTATCAGGTTATCGATGGTTTTGCTAACATCGGCTTTTTTCCATGAGGAAATATATTTCCCTTGCAGCTGAATTCCTTCTGTTGTGTACCAACGGATGAATTGATAAGCTTCCTCCTTGTGCTTCGACTTTGCATATACAGCCATAAGATCAGAGCCCGATGTTGTTGTGATCGGGTCGCTCTTGTTCACTTTAGGCAAAGGTGCAAAAACGGTCTTGAAATTAGCAGGTACTTTATCCGTTCCGCCGGCTTCGGGAATCATAAAGTCTCCAGTGATAATCATACTCGCTTTTTCATTAAAATACTGAGGCCTGTAATTCAGTTTTTGACTGATAACTTCTGCGTATGGTGTTGTAGATTTGTCCACCACTTCCGCTTGCTTGCGAATATCAAGCCATTTCTTATTTAACGGGGTATCTACATTCAAAGTCTTACCATCCTCCTTATACAAGAGGTAATCATCCATCTGAGTCATCTGAGCAAATTGATAGAATAGAGGGAATGTGTGAAAGTAGTTTCCATACCGCTTATTCGTTCCCTCACCCTTGGTCAGTTTTTTTGAATAATCGAGGAATTCATCCCAAGTCCAATCCTTAGGAACCGGTAAACCCGCTTCGTCCAAATGATTTTTATTCATCATAACAAAGAAAGAAACTTTTTTAGCAGGAAGTGCATAAGTCTTGTCACCAATCGATGGGTCAAAATAATATTCGTCCTGCACTTTATATCCATCTTTAGCAATGTAACTGTTAAGGGGCTCAAGCATATTGATAGCAGCGCGCTGCGAGTAATATTGTGGAGCAGAGAACATCATCACATCAATTTGATCGCCGGATGCGGCAGCAAGATCAAGTTTTTTCAAGTACTCAATTGAATTGTTGTCCCCAGCCGTTACTGATTCAATCTTGATGTTTGGATACTTTTTCTCGAACTCCTTATAGACGATTTTCCAATTGTCTTGATCTTCGTTATACCAAAAGTGGAATTTTAGAGTTACAGGCTCGACTTTCTTGTCTGTCACTCCTGGAGTATTGCTGCCAGTAGCAGTAGTACCCGTACTTGTAGAGCACCCGGCAAGCAATCCTGCAATGATTGAGAAAGTTGCAATACTACGAACTGTTTTTTTGATCATCGAATCAATCCCCTTTTTCATTTTTAATTCCACTATACACTGCATTTTAATTAACTGTAAGCGGATACAAATGAATTATAGTACAGATCAATTCCATTAACATGCAACCAAATGAATTATAGTACAGATCAATTCCATTAACATGCAAC